>CAZBEI010000087.1:0-3979 GCA_964490895.1 uncultured Bdellovibrio sp.
CAAAGACCAGTCTTGCGGGATGAGTCTGAGCACACTGTCCTCAGTCCCTTTGAAAAGCAACACCTGCTGAAAAAAAGACCGAAAATCATCCAAATAGACCCAATGCTTCTGGATCCACTCGCTTGAGGCTGGTAAACTCACCGCCGTGGGCGGTAAAAGTCTCTGAAAAACAAGGCTTATGATTAAAATCAATAAAAATGGGAAATAAATCCGGGCTATGCGAGCAACATAGAAACCAAAAAGTGAAAATTTTTGAAGAGAAAAATCAAATACTGGAAAATAATACTTATAAGACAGTACAAAACCACTCAGCACAAAAAAAATAGAAACCGCTGCAAATCCATCCCAAATCATATGAAGTGGGGAATAAGTAAAAACACTTTCTAGGCTTTTTGGAAATCCATAGGAGTTAAAAAAATGGGACCAAACCACACTCATTGCAGCTAAGCCTCGAATGCTGTCGAGGTGTTCTAGGCGAGTTTTTTTTTCCAACACTCTTATAAGGTTAAGGCATGTAGCTCCCACTGGCTATTAAAAATTTTAAAACCCATTGACAGCTTCAGCAAAGCTCACTAAAAAGGCAGAATCTCTTAAAGGGGGAGCCTATGAAACCAACACTTATCTTTCTATTGTCATCTTTTTTGTTTTCTTTTCAAAGCTTTGCAGCACCGCAAAAACCAAAAATTGGATTTATCTTAAGCACGATGCAAGAAGAAAGATACCAACGAGACAAACGAGTTTTCGAAGAAACAGTAAAAAAATTAGGAGGTGAAGTCGTTTTTACTTCCTGCAATAACAGCGAGCAAACGCAAGCAGCTGAAGTTGACAACCTCCTCTCTCAGGGAATCCAAGTTCTAGTCATCCAGCCGGTCAATGGAGATACGGCTGCTTCGTTTGTAAAACAAGCGAAAGAAGATGGCGTCGCCGTAGTTGATTATGATCGACTGATCAAAAATGCTCCCATTGACGCATATATTACAGAAGATAGTCAGCGTGTGGGAGAACTCCAAGCACAAGCGGCTGTAAAATTTACAAAGGGAAAAGGTAACTACATCTTACTCATGGGACAGGCAGGTCACTCAGTAGCCGAAGCCAGGACGGCAGGCGTTTTGAAAGTCCTAAAAAACTATCCTGAGATTAAACTCGTCGTAAAACAATACCACCCTGGCTGGTCTCCTAATCTTGCCATGCAAACCACAGAAAACGCACTCACTCAGCATGGAAACAATATCCAAGCTGTGCTTGCCAACAATTCTGGAATGGCCCATGGCGCACTGCAGGCTATCGAAGAGCAAAAGCTCTCTGGCAAAGTCTTTGTCGCTGGGGCAGATGCAGACCTTGCGTCAATTAGAGATATTGTGTCTGGAAAACAGCAGTTCGAAGTTTTTATTTCTATTCATGACATGGCTAGGAGAGCTGCGGAGGTGGCAGTGGCTTTGGCTCTAAAACAAAATTTCAAATCTGACTCCGAAGTTTTTAATGGACTAGCCAAGATCAAAACCATCAACACCCCTGTCTTTCCAATAGACAAAGAGCATGTGGAATCTCGGATCATTCAATCGGGATTTCATACACGCGAAGCGATTTATGGAAAGGTTGCACAATTAAAAAAGTAAATTTTTAAAATGTCACCCACCTTAGAACTTTGTCGGATTTCAAAATCCTTTCCGGGGACCCGTGCTCTGGATCAAGTCAGTCTCACCGTTAACTCCGGCGAGATAGTTGTTTTAGTTGGAGAAAATGGGGCAGGTAAAACAACCCTCATGAAAATCCTCTCCGGCGTTTGGCCACAGGGTTCTTTTGAGGGTGAAATTAAAATTCGAGGCGCACCTGTTTTTTTCGAAGACACTAAAGCTGCCAGAACTGCCGGAATAGCCATGATCCATCAAGAGCTCTCTGTTTTTCCAGAATTAAGCGTGGGCGAACATTTAGAATTAGACCAACTCCCACTTTGGATCAACTGGAGTGACTTGCACAAAAGAACGCAAGAGTTTTTAGACACTCTCAACTTTGGACTAAAATCTCACACACGGGTGGGAGATCTCTCCGTGGGAGGGCGCCAACTTGTCGAAATCGCAAGAGCGCTCTATCGCAAAGCGGAAGTTCTTGTCTTTGATGAACCCACTTCTGCACTGACGGAATCCGAAGTTTTCAAACTTTACGAGACAATCTTTAGGCTCAGGCAAGAAGGCCGGGCCATAATCTATATCACCCACCGAATGGACGAAGTTTTTAAACTCTCTGACCGAATCATTGTACTGCGGGATGGTCAAAAAGTAGGCGAGATTTCTCGAGTATATAATGACACGATCCTTTCCCGAAAAGAAATTGAGCCACAGCTTATTTCTTGGATGGTCGGGCGACCCATTCATGATATCTATCCGACCAAAAATCAAGATTTTGGAGAGGAACTCTTACGAGTGGAAAATCTCTCGCTCTGGAACTCTCAGGGAAAAAAGCTCATCCACGAAATTAGCTTTTCTCTTCGCAAAGGTCAAATTTTAGGCCTGGCTGGATTATTAGGGGCTGGACGGTCTGAGACATTAGAAGCATTATTTGGAGTGTTTCATGAAACAGGAACTAAAAGAGGCTATAAGACGGAGGGACACCTTTGGATCAAAGGCAAAAGAAAAAATCTCTCAAACCCCGGAAGCTCTATCCAAACACGCATGGCCTTTGTCTCCGAAGACCGCAAAGAAAGTGGTTTAGTCTTAAAACAATCCATCTATCAAAATATGATTTTACCCTCCCTCTCTACTGGCAGGAGTTCTTTTTGTCCCAACCAAAATCTTTTTTCTTTTGTTCGAGAAAAAAAATCTCAAACTCAATCCCTCTTTTGGATGAAAGAACTCAGGATGAAAGCAACCCACCTTCGCCAGCCCGTTGCTACATTGAGCGGGGGAACACAACAAAAAGTGGTGCTGTCTAAATGGCTCCTCACCGAACCAGAAATTTTGTTTTTAGATGAGCCCACGCGCGGGATAGATGTGGGAGCAAAAAATGAAATCTACCAGTGGATCCAAAATCTCGCCTCCCAGGGAATGGGGATTCTCCTTGCCTCCTCAGAAATGCCAGAGATACTTGGGATCTCACATCAAATAATAGTCCTAAAAGAGGGGAAAAAATCTATGGAATGTGAAAGCAATCAACTTTCACAAGAAGACATCATGAGGGCTGCGTCATTATGAATATTATGGAGCAAACAGTAGATCTCTCTTTGAAAAAAAGCTTCCGTTTGAAAAAAAATATTAAAAATTATCGAAGCCTCATTGCCCTAGTTTTAGTGGGCGCCGTTTTAACCTTGCTGACCCAGGGCACTTTTTTGACGGCCAGAAACCTCACCAATCTGAGCCGTCAAGTCGCGATCAATGGGATTTTAGCTGTGGGCATGACCTTTGTCATTTTGATTGGTGGAATTGACCTCTCTGTAGGATCTGTGGTCGCACTTGCGGGAGTGGTGTCTGGCTTACTTCAAGTGAATTTAGGATTTTCCAGCTGGCCGGTGGATCAAGCTTGGCTTGCGACATTTTACTCGATTTTAGCTGCGGTGTTGGTTGGCGCTTGCTGTGGCATGTTTAATGGCCTTCTCATCACTCGATTTCAAATCGCACCTTTTATTATTACCTTAGGGATGATGGTCATTGCCAGAGGACTTGCTCTCATTTTTGCAAAAGGAGCTGCGATCTCTCCCACGAGTGATCATTTTAATCTCTTGGGGCAAGGGTATCTTCCTACACCACAGACTTTATACCTGATTCTGGGTCTCAGTGTGATTGTGCTTTTTCTACAGATTTTTAGAAATTCAAAATCTCAAATCGTATTTACCTTAGGACTTGCAGGCTTGTCCCTTTGGGCTTTTTTGGGCTACCGTGGGATTCCTGTGCCTGTCCTTATTTTTGCTCTCATCGGGATTTTTGGAGCTGTGATTCTCAGTCAAACCCGTTTGGGAAGATTTGTCATGGCGATGGGAGGTAATTTA
>CAZBEI010000088.1:0-51371 GCA_964490895.1 uncultured Bdellovibrio sp.
GCCAGCTATCTCTCCACCATGAGAAAGCAAGGGGAAAGTTTATTAGAAGCTATTCATGCTGTTTTCCTGGGCCAACCAATCCCTATTGCTCAACCCCCCTAGTTTTTACACCGAGCCTGAAGAATGAGGCTGAACAGTCACCCTAATTTTAAAATGAAAATTGTTATTAGTGTACTAAGGACTAGTGACAAAATAAACGAGTTTTAAGCAGCCAAGAGCTCGTCCATTGAAAACTTAGGAAAAATTCTTTTAAGTCTGCTAATAGTTTCTAGCTCTGGGTTGGCCATTTTTGGATTTTCAAGTCTTTGGTAATTAAATATATTCTTCATCCCCAGTTTTTCTGAAATTTGTTTTTGTGTCATCCCATTTTTAAGCCGAAACTGTCTTAAATAAAAAGAAAATGCAATTCTTGGATGAACAAGAACAGAAGTAATGTTTTTTTCTGTCATTTTTTTTCGAGGTAACGGAAAGATAATTTTTGAATTCACAGGTTCATTTAAAAAAAGGTTCAAAGCATCCTGCATGTTTTTATTTAACTCTTTCCATGAATCAGCCTGAGTTTTACAGCCTTTTAACTCTATGCATTCTGCCCAAAATCCATTTTTTTCTTTATGTGTCTTAAAATGAAATTTCATTTTGACTCCTTTGCGATGAGCCGCTTTAATAATGCTCTTTCTAATCCTTTTTTTAATTCCTTATGCATTGGGATTGTTTCTCTTAGTTTATCCTTTCCAATAATAATGTGGCTCCCTTTTTGCCTGAGCACTTTCCACCCAGCTTGTTCGTAAAGTCTAAGGATGTCTTTACCGCTAAGAGGCATAATTGATAATACCAATTTTGATTGGTATTTGCAATTGTTAAAAAAAAGTGATTAGTACTGGTCCTAATGAAGCGACCCTTTTGGGCACATCCTTTGTTTTTTGATTTGATCACCTTGGTGGTTTCTCTGGGGTTTGGTTTCCTTGCGGCGCTCCCTTTTTATTTTCTTTGGATTGAGGTTCATGGTTTTCATCCTTTGCTACAATTATTGTTTTTTGTTTTTGTCTTTTTGACTTACCCTCTTTCTTTTCTTTTGGTGGTTGCAGGGTATAAAAAAATAAGGGGATTTAAAATAGAGAGTGATGTTTTTTTGACTGATAATCACCCACAAAAAACGTTTCGGCTCTTAAGAGAAGTTTTTTTTAATAATTTTACTCTGAGTTTATTTCTTCCTCATTTTAATCATTTTTTTGGATTTCAAACTCTTTATTATCGAATGATGGGAGCTAAAATCGGAAAAAATGTCATTTTTGGCCGTGACATTTTAATCCATGATTTTTGCTTACTCGAAATTGGGGATGACGTGAGTTTTGGGCAGTCCTGTCAGCTGACAGGACATATTCACTCTCGCCCGGGTAAGATGATTCAAGGCAAAATCAGCATCGGTAAAAATACCATGATTGGTGCCCACGTTTTTATTTCCCCTGATGTCAAAATAGGAGTCCATTGCGTGATTGGACTTTATTCTCTGATTTTACCAGGGGCGGTGATTTCGGATGGAACTTATGTGCCACCTCACTCCGTTTGTAGGAAAAAATAAAAAAAGCCTACCTTATTTTTTTATCCAATGATCACCCCGGCGGCCACCGGGGTCCATCGCTTAGTGTGAAGTGGTCAGGGGACTCCGTTTTTACGCAGAGCCTGCAGAATGAGGCTGAACAGTCAAAAATAAATTAATTCGATCAACTAAAATACGAAGCTGGAGTGAAAGTCTGACTTATGGCATAGAAGTATGAATGCCCTCTCTCAATTATGTAAAATCAGGAGTGAATCGAAAAAAAGCTGACCTCTTTGTAGATAAAATTGCTCTGCTTTCTCAGAGGGTCAAAAGCTCAAAGGTTTTAGCCTCTGTTGGAGGCTATGCGTCTCTCTATGAGCTCAACAAAAATCTTATTTTGGCGGCGACAACGGACGGAGTGGGGACAAAGTTAAAATTGGCTTTTGAGCTCAATAATCACAAAACCGTAGGGATTGATTTAGTGGCCATGTCGATCAATGATCTTCTTTGCGTAGGAGCAAAACCCTTATTTTTTTTAGATTACTTTGCCACAAGCAAACTCAATCTTAAGACTGCACAAGGAGTAATGGAAGGCATTGTAGAGGGTTGTCATCTGGCGGGGTGTTCCCTGGTCGGGGGAGAAACAGCAGAGATGCCAGGGTTTTATTCGCGAGGCGAATACGATTTAGCAGGATTTGCAGTGGGGATGGTTTCGAAAAAAGCCATTCTCCCTAAAAAAGACATTCGTCCGGGGGATCTTATTTTAGGAATTGCCTCCAGTGGTTGCCACAGCAATGGATATAGTTTGTTGAGAAAATTATTGCCCAATAAAAATCAATCCAAAGAGCTTTTAACTCCCACTAGGATTTATGCAAAAATGCTTTTGCCTTTGATCGAGAAAAATCTTTTTAAGGGATTCGCCCACATCACAGGATCAGGTTTTTTGAATGTTCCGCGGATATCTGAAAAAGTCAGTTACGAGATCAAGTTGCCTCCACGTGACGAAACTCCTCTTATTTTTAACTGGGTGTGCGAAAAAAGCCAACTTTCGTTATCAGAACTTGCCCAAACATTTAATTTGGGAGTGGGGATGGTGGGGGTTTTAGCTCAAAAGAACAAGGCACAAGTTTTCGAATATTTTAAAAATAAAAACGAAAAAGTGTGGGTTTTAGGACGGGTTGTTCCAAAAAGACCTGGAAAGGGGTCCGAAGTTTTTGTACAAGATAGACGAGAATCAGCCATTCTCAGTTTTGCATGAAATTTCTTTTCACAAAAAACTAAGTGGGCTTTGCCCAAAAGCTTGGGTCTGTGTAGATTCGGGGTTTTCTCGTGAGGAGATGAAAGAAATTTTGACAACTCAGGGATTGCCTCTTGCAGGCAATGTCCTACTTCAGATTGAAGACCTTTGTTTTTTTATCATTACTCTCTCTATGTCTCGCCCTGCGAAAGTATTAAGCCCTATGGCAAGACAAGAAGTCTTAAAGCTTTTGATGAGCGAAAAGAGAATTTCGTCACAGCTTCCAGAATTAAAACGCCTCAAGAGGAATCCAGATTTTTTTAAAAAATTAGATCGTTCTTTGCAGCAGGGGAGAAAAACTTTTTCAAATTATGAAGAAGACTATGTTTTTGAACAAAAACTTTTACAGATGGCCCTCAAAAATCCACTGCGAGCTGAGCTTAAGATTTTGACTGAGGCGTACGAGGCATGGCTAGATGCCATGGAGGTTTATGACCTCCCGCTTCTTTTAAAAGAAGCAGTTGCAAAGCTCGAAAGCGGGCTCCCTCCTGATTTTTTCCCTATCGAAGAAATTTTTCATTTTTCTTATCAAACCAAGGAAAGTTTAGAGGACTTATTTTGGGACTTACTCTCCAAAGTGATTGCTATAAAAAAGATAAAGCCCACAGGTGAGATCCAACCCAAATCTATTCCTATCTTGGAAAACTGGCACACTTTTGATGATGCGGCAGAGGCATTGGCCGAAAATCTATGTCATGACTTTGAGGATCAGGCGATTCTTATCCCTGACTCTCCGGCCATTAGAAGGAGTTTGTTTCGAGCTCTCGGTGATGCTCAAATTCCAGTGAGCAATCTTCGAGATCCCACCCAAATTAAAATGAATGAGGGTGTCAAGTGCATGCTCCTGCCTTTAGAGTTATGTGCAAAAAATTTTGAAAGAGAGAAGGTTCTCAGTTGGTGCAAATGGAATCCAAAATTTTATACGCAAGAGATTATCTCTGAAATAAGCGCAAGAGGAATAAAAAAAGGACTTCCATTTTATAAGGGGGGACGCTTAAGTCTCCTCTACGATGCCCTTTTGGGTGTATCCAATGTTTTTACTGGCAAAAAAACAGTTGCCGAAGTAGCACAAGTCCATCTTCGGTGGCTCAAAGTTCAAACCAAAGACCAAAGCCTGAGTTGGCTTTTTCCTTTTTCTGAAAAAATCTGGGAAGAGTTACAGGAAGATTTTAATTTAGTAGGGTTGTCTCAAAAGAAAGCTCCCCTTTTATTTTGGCTTGAGCGATTGCGAGTGAGACTCTTAGAAGCTTCTCCACCTGCAAGTGCCCTTAAAACTACAAATGGGATTGAAGTACATCGTTTGGGGCAGATTTCCCTTAAGAAATTTAAAAAAATCTATCTTTTCGGAATCCCTCCCTCTTACCTCTCGGATGTAAAAGGAGGTGACTATTGGTTTACTCAAACAGAAAGAGAGCTTTTGTCTCAAGAATTTTTAGTCTCCTCTACTGAAAAGAAGAGAGAAGAAAAAAAACTTTCTCTAAAAAGTTGGATGAGCCGTTCTGACGAAGTTGTTTTTATCAGTTCTCATTACGACTGGGACGGAAGAGAAAGAGAGCCATTAAAAATTTTATTTTTAGATTTAGGCATGCATCAGACCTTGCCTCTCGAAAAAGGGGCTCACCCCAGATTTTTAAAGAGTTTAGGTCCAATAAGAAGCTGCCCGCCTTTAGAATTTAAGCTCCATGCGACAGGGCCAGAGACTAGAAAAAACAAAATCTCTGCGTCCGTCATTGATTATTATTCTAGGTGTGCTTTTCTTGCCCTCGGAGCCGGGAGGTGGAAGCTTTGGGACCAAAGAAAACCTGGCATCGAACCCTGGCCTGAAGTGAAAGGCAGGATTTTGCACTTGGCGCTTAGGATTTTGAAAGAGTCACCACCCTCTATTGGACCCTCTATTGGGCCCTTTATTGGGTCCTTGCTTAGGCCCTCACTTGAGCAAGCTTTGGAGCAAGCTTGGCAAAAAGAAACTCCAAGAGGCATGTGGAGGGGGCCCAAACACGAAGCATTTGTAAAGAGAAAGTATCTAAAAATTTTAGAGAGATTTGCAGAGACAGAGCAAACTTACCTAGAGCGTTCTCAGGCAAAAGTTTTAAGCCTAGAAGGCCCTGAGCTCAAGCTTGAGTTCCCACAGTTTGAAATCACAGGAATTCCAGATCGAATAGACGAAAATGAAAATGGTTTATTTGTTATGGACTATAAAACAGCCTCTCAGTTGCCACATGGAGTGGAAATGATTGAAGCAGGGTATCGCCTGCAACTTCCTTTTTATGCAATTGCAGCGCAGGCCTTGTTTAAAAAAAAGGTCGTTGGAGTTCAATTTATTCAACTCAATAAAGAGGCAAGTCGAGGCCAGGGGGTTTTTTTTAGTCCCTACAATGGAAAACACTCAGGGTGTTTTACAAACTCCCGCTCAAAATTAAATGTCTTAGATCAAGATATTGACAGCGCCTGGAAAAAAGCGCTTGAAAATATTGTGAGTGTTGCAGAAAAATACTCTCAGGGCTTTTTCGAGGTCAAGCCGCAGAAAGAAACAGAGTGTCGGTTTTGTGCGTTTCAGGATCTCTGCGGTAAAAAAAGAGCAGGGGTGTCTTGATGGAACTGACCCAAGAGCAAAATGAGATTATTGAGTCCATTGGAAAAGGACTTTCTATTTTAGCAGGCGCAGGTTCTGGAAAAACCACAACACTTGTTTTAAAATGCATTTCCGCCCTTCAAAAAAACCCGCACTCTAGACTCATTGCTGTTTCGTTTACTGAAAAATCTGCTCGAGATCTAAAAGAAAAATTAGCTCAGGCTTTTTATCTCAATCCAAGCTTAGGTTCTTTTCACAAACATTGGGTTCTGACAATCCATGGGCTCTGTGCGGCTATTTTAAGAGAGTATCCCCGCAGGGCCCAATTTGATGGAGAGGAGAGGATTTTATCGGGTTCAGAGTCTCAGCTTCTTTGGGAGGAGGTGATGATGGAGCTTCTCTGGGAGAGGGAGTTGCCCAAAGACATTCAAACAGCGCTCGAAGTTTTATTGGCAAGAGAAACTCCAGAGAGTCTTATGGATTTACTTTCCCGAATAAAAGAAACGGCTTGCTTTGGAACTCTCAAATGCCTTTTGGAGTCATCCGATAATGACTCCAAATCATTAGGGAGCCTCAGTCATTTTTTTTTAGAGTATTACCAGCAGATTAAAAAAAGAAAAGGAGTTTTAGATTTTCAGGATTTAGAAAGAGGGGCAGGTGTCATCCTCAGTGACCCTGAAATTCAAAAGATTTATCAAAAACGATTTGATTTTATTTTAGTCGATGAGTTTCAAGACACCAACCCTGTTCAAGCCGAAATGCTTTGGAAGTTAGCTAAACCTGACCTTTCGAATCTCTGTGTTGTAGGAGACCCTAAACAATCCATTTATAGATTTCGTGACGCCGATGTCAGCGTTTTCCAGGACTATTGCAGAAAACTGCCTCTGCGATTTTCGCTCAGTCAAAATTTTAGGAGCCCACCGGAGATCTTGGAGTTGGTAAACGATGTTTGTGGGAAAGCGTTTCCAGAAACTTCACAGTCTTACGAAGCTTTGAGATCGAGCCGAGAGCGCTCCCTAGAAAACCCGGTAGAGTACCTGAGTGTAGAAAGTCCTACAGACCTTGCCCATTGGATTTTGTCTCAAGTGCTTCCTTTTGGAGACATGGCTTTGATCTTGCGGAAAATCAGAGGAAACGAAAAATGGATCAAGGCGCTCACGCAAGCTGGCATCCCTATTGCCATCGGAAGTGGCGGGCTTTTTTGGGAAGATCCTCGTGTTCGTGAGCTGACTGCTTTTTTGAGATGGTGGGACAATCCTTCGCAAAGTTTATCGGCAGCTATTTTTTTACGCTCGCCTTGGGTGGGGATCCAAGATCTTGTGTTAGATGAGTGGGTGAGGCAGGATCCCAGTTTCGTAAAACCTTTTTTTGAATCTTCTCACCCCTTGGCAGTTCTGTTGTCACCATTAAAGAGCAAAATGCTTCGTCCCGGAGAGCTTTTGCTCCATTTGCTCAGTGCAGAAAATGAACACGAATGTGGTATCCAGCTCTTAGGACTCTGGCATCGAGCCGAAGAGCTTTCGGGGCGTGGATTTGATTTTCACGAAGTGGTCGAAGAGTTTTCGCGACTAAAAGAGAGCAAACAAAGAGAGAGCGAAATTCCACCCCCCAAAAACGAAGGGCATTTGCAGGTTCTCACCATTCATGGAGCCAAGGGATTGGAGTTTCCCTGTGTGATTTTAGTTGATTTTAATGACAAACCTACACGAATGCCTGACACCCCACTTCTTTATTGGGATCGAAAGAAAGGAGTTTTTTTAGCGCACAGAGACCCTCAGGGAGAACGTCTCAAAAGCGACCCAGAAGAGCTCGATTGGAAAAATATAGAAAAACAAAAACACCTTGCAGAGAGCATGCGGCTTTTTTATGTTGCACTTACAAGAGCTCAGGAAAAATTAGTTTTAGTTTTCAAAAGTGCAGAAGAAAAACGTGAAATTATCTCAACGGAAGTTTATAAAAAAGACGACTGGAGAGGATGGCTGGAATGCGAACGGCTGATCACACCCGAGAAAGTAAGGGCTCAAGGTCCAGTAAGATTTGAAAATGATAAAGATCTAACACCCTTTGTAAAGAGCCCACACACGCGGATTTCTTTTACCCTAAAGCGCACCCGGCATTCGGTGACGGAGTGGATGCTGCTCTCGCGTTGCCCGAGGGCCTATGAGTGGACTTATATCAGGCCTGTGTTGTCAGCTCAAAAAGACGAAAATCTGAGTGCACAAGAAATGGGCATGACAATGGGCACAAAGATCCATGAGATTTTACACCATGGAAAAACAGAAGAGCTTAGGGAACTCGAAAAAAATCTCACAAAAGATCAGATCCATTCTCAAGCCATCGAAGATTTTATCAATCACTCTGCTTGGATGAAACCTTCGAATAAAGAGAGTGGAAGAAAGGTTTGGAGTGAACTGCAGTTTGAAGTCCCAGTTTTAGGACAGGTTTTAGTGGGCACCATGGATCGATTGATCGAAGAAAAGGGTCGGTTTACAATTCTTGATTATAAAATCACTCAAAAGACAAAATCACAAAAAACCCTTTTAGAGACATATCAAATCCAACTGCAAATTTATAAAGAAGCATTAGAAATATTAGAACCTCGCTCTAGGGGAACAATCGAGTGCCATTTAGTTCAAATCTCACCCGAAAGCATTGAATCAGTGCAAGTGCCCATGAACTCAGAATCCGTGAGCCACTCCTTAGTGCGTTTGTCAGACGAAATCATTCAGGGCAAGCCAGGGCTGCCTCGTCCTGGACTTCACTGTCGATACTGTGCTTTTCGAGAGGTTTGCGATGCGACCCAGTCAAATTTTTGGCAGTAAAGCGCAAATGTATTTGAATTAAAAAACTTGCTTGAGTTTGTGACTCCTTGTTAAAATAGATAAAGTCATGATACGTCACGGAATTTGGCACAGTGTTGCCAGGCAATGGGCCGTAAGAGTTGGAATTTTGAGTTTGGTAGCACTTTGGTTTGTGCTTCTTGCGCTCTCTTGGGCCAACGCAGAAGAAAATCAGGATTCTTTGCAAACTGCTTCTGACCTACAAAGATCTCCAGCCGCTTATAATGGCAGTGGCGACAGTGCTGACGCATTTAATTTTAATTGGTTGGATCCTGAAAAAAAAATATACGTTTTACAAAATAGAAAATACTTAAAAAGCAATCGCCCTCTCTTGAGTGTCATGGCGGGTCCCAGCATTTCTAACGCCTATCGAAAAACCTTTGATTTTACTGGTGCTTTTGCCTATTACCCCGAAGAAATTTGGGGATTAGAGGTGTTCTACACCCTGTTTGCAAATCAAGAAAACAATACATTTGCCGCACTTACCGATGCCACAAAAAATGTCATCCCTGTGATTAGAGAAATCAGATCCCAGTTTGGAATCGATTTTCATTATGTGCCTTGGTATTCGAAAATAAATGTCTTTAATCAGATTTTATATTTTGATTGGTATTTTTCTGGGGGATTGGGAGCAATACACACGGCACTAGACACTCGAGCTTCTGCTCTAGTGGCTTCTGTTTTTCAAAATGAAGACTTTTTCTCTTTATTTGCTGGAACAGGCCAACAGTATCATTTGTCTAGGAGTTTGTTGTTTCGTATTGATTTTACGGGTGCCTTTTATCAGGCTCCTCGGTTTGGAAATTCGGGAGGAGCGACGTGGTTTTCAAATTTCAGCTTTGGTTTTGGCTTAGGCTTAAAGATTTGAATCCTCAAGCCAATCTTAAAAAAGCACTTTTTTTAGGTTTTTTACTGAGCTCGAGCATTTCATTAGCTCAAACGTCGACAGAATATTTAAAAGACGCAGAAACTTTTTTCCATGCGGGCCATTACTTTAAAGCAGCTCGGTATGCTTTTGCAGCTGGAGACATGGACGAAAGCTTAAAGCCGGAGGCCTATTCGTGGGTGTGTGTGAGTCTGATTAGATCTGGACTTTATCACAGTGCTGCTTATTTTTTTATCCGTACTCTACAAACGGCAAACACGACCGCAAAAAGGCGAGTGCTCGGTTACACTCAAGATCTCTTAGTGCGTGTGGGGGCAGATTTGCTCAGAAAGTATCTCATCAGGCATAGTCGTTACGAAGATTATGACTTACCCAATCGAAGTGCTTACCTCTACGCTTTGGCAAAAGATACCGTGCTCAGAGGAAAAGAGCAATTGGCCATTGGATATGTTGGCGGAATGAGTACGCAAAGCCCGCTTTGGCCTTTTGGTCTGCTTTTGCGTGGGACCGCGCATGCACTTTTAGAAAAGAGTGAAGCTGCTCTTTCAGATTTTGAAGCGTGCATAGAAAAAAGCCATTTTTACGTCGAAAAAATGAGAGAATCTTTCGAAGATCACCCCAGTGAGTACTTCCGCGATCGGCAGAGAGTATTAGAGAGCCAAGATCTAGAGGCCAGGTGTTTGGCAGGAAAAGCACGTACGCTTTATCAAATGAATGCATTTAGCCAAGCGGATCAAGTTTATAATCTCATTCCTAAATCCAGTTTTGTTTGGCCAGATATCTTATTTGAGCAAGCCTGGAACTCTTTTGGGCAAGAGCAGTATAATGTCACTTTAGGGAAAGTGGCATCGTACAAGAGTCCCCTTTTGTCTTTTGTCTATAATTCGGAAGCCGATGTTTTAAAAGCACAGGCCTATTTATTCCTTTGCCTTTATGATGATGCCAACGAAGCTGTAAATGAGTTTAATGGAAAATATTCTGCTCTTGGCGAAGAAGTAAAGAGGTTCGTAGAAAACAACAAGTCAAATATATCAGCTTTTTACACACTTGGGAAAGCAGCACTTCAGAGTTCCATTTATACAAAAAACTCACTTTATAAATTGATGAATCGATTTGTGAGAGGGCCTTATTTTCAAAACCTTGTGGCCACCCAGTCTCAATTGAGACGTGAGGCCAACGCCATTTCTCAGTTTAACCAAATGCAGGCGGGAGTTTTGCATGACACAGGTGAGGGATTTCCTGGTTTTTTAGAATTGGTTTTGAATTGGAGAGCAAAATCAGTGGCTCTTTTGGGGGGTGTATATGTCAAAAATAGCCTCATTGATTATCATGCGACACTGATTTCTGATTTTGAAAAAATGGCTTTTATTAAATTAGAGATGTTAAGTCGTGCAAAACAGAAGTTGGTCTACAAAAAACCAAGCTTTGCAGAGAGAAGTAGAGGAAATGTAAAGCCTTCACGGCATGACGATCAATACTACTGGAGTTTTAATGGAGAGTTTTGGCTAGATGAATTAGGGGATTATGTCTTTGGTTTGGAGAGTGAGTGTGGGAAATCTTAAAAAAATATTGAGTCTGAGCCTGCTCCTGGGGGTTCATTTCTCTTGGGCTAGCACTTATATTTCTTCAGAGTTAAATTCCGTCATGAGTGCTGAGGAAGTCAAAATTCAAAAATTGAGAGAGGAAGAGCTCACTCAGCTTCGAATCGTTTTGGGAAGACGAACTCCCATCAATCGACGAGCTGATCTTTATTTGCGGGTAGCGGAACTCTACTTAGAGGCCTATCGGGTTACTTTTTTGCTCGAAGGCAGAGTGCATGAAAAAAGACTCGAGTCCAAAGTCGAGGATACTCTGATTGATCGAACACACTCGAAGCCTTATGTGTACAAAGGAATTCAATCCTGTTTGGATATTTTGAAGCTAAAGATTCCCTTTCAACATATCGATCGAGTTTATTATTTTTTGGGTTTTTATTATACTGAGTTGGATCAGAATAAAGAAAGCCGTAAATATTTTGAATGGCTGGTGGAAAAATACCCTTCTAGCGTTTATGTGACCGAAGCCTACCGTGAGTTAGGGGAGATTGCCTATAAGACGAACCAGTTTAGAAAGTCACTTCATTATTTGGAACTTGCAATTCAAAAACCAGCTGACTTGGGCAGTCATTATCCTCGAGTCTTGCATCGCCTCGCTTGGAATTATTATCGCACTAAGCAATATGAGAAAGCAGTACTCACCTTAAAAAATGCGATTTCTCAATCTGTCGACGGAGGAGAAAAGTTTTTAAGTTTAAAGGAAGAAGCCTTAAGAGACATGGCTCTTTTTATGACAGAGACAGGAAAAGCAGAAGAAGCTCTTTCTTATTTTGAAAAAGTAGCAGGCGATAAAGGTTTTTACACTAAATCTTTAGAAAAACTTGGAAAACAATATGAACGTGCTTTAGACCTTGGAAAAGCCAATCAAGTTTACGAGGTGTTGCTTCAAACTGCTGGGGACGAAGGTGTAATATTTCGAGTCCTTGTCAAAATCGTAGATTTGGATTTAAGACGAGGCAAGCCACTTGAGGCTTTGGAGAGAATTAAAAAAAATAAAATTTTATATAGAGGAGATTCTGAAACTGAGATATCTGCTCAAAACTTAAAGGCCATGGTCAGGAGAACCGCTACAGAAAATCACGAAAATTTTAGAAAAAAGAGTGACCGAAGTGCTTTGCAGATCTGCGAAGCCTATTACAGCACTTATTTAGATCTCTTTTTAAATCAAGATAGTGCTAAAAAAGAAATTCCTGAAATCCAGATGTATTTAGCCGAAGTTAAACGAGACCTTGGCAAATCCAAAGAAGCTCTCGCTCTTTATAAAAAGGTTATTGATTCGGGAGATCCTCGATATCTCAAAGAAGCCGCTGTTTTAAGGTTGACAATATTAAATGACGCTCTAAAGAAGGAAGCAGCAAAAACGGTCACTGAACCTTCAAAAATAGAGAAAGAGTTTATAGAGGAGTCGGACGCCCTCAAAGTTTATTTAGAGGACATGCCAGAAGCTCGAGAGGGAGCTTTGAAGTCTGCTCAAATTTTAGCAGGTTACCCGTCCTCACAGAAGGAAGCGATCAAGAGAGTTCAAAAAATTTTAGAAAAATGGCCTAAAACAATTCAGGCAGTGGTGGCTGCAAGGCTTTGGATTCAATTGAGCGAAGGGGCGCGAGAGTTAAAAGATATTTTAAAAACCATTCAAGACACTCCTGGGATTTTAGAGGCTGATAAAGCGCAGGGTGGCGGAAAATTAAAGCAAGTGCTGAGTGAGCAAGAGAGTAAAATGCAAATCAGTCAGATTGCTCTTTTTGAAAAAGAAAAAAACTATGCGGAGGCTGGAAAAGCCTACGAGGCATTTGCAGCGGTGGCACATAAACTAGAGGTTTCCGAAAAAGCACTTTCGAATGCATTTTTTGCTTATCTAAAAGTGCAAGACCTAGATTCTGTGCTACGAGTTGCAAAAAGTTGGATGAGCCGATTCCCTAAGAGTAAAGCTTATAGTGTTCCCATTCGAGGGGCTGCGACTTCGTTCTTTATTTTAGGAAAGTTTGCCGACTCCGCTTTTCTTTTTGAGCATCTCCATGAGCAGGAAACTGCAGATAAAATATACGAAGGATTGGGTCTGAAAAAAACATCCACACGTAAGAACAAAAAAACAGCATATTGGACTTCTATGGATCAGTTTCGAATGGCTGAAAAAAAGGAGGGAGAGGCTCATTTTACAGCTCTTGAGCTTCCAGAAAAAAAATTAAAACAAGGACTCACTCAAAGGCTAAAATTTTTTGAATCTTTGAGCAAAGCTTACAAAAAGGTAATTGCACTAGGTGGCCCCTGGGCGATAGCGGCTTTAGACCGATTGGCAAACTTCACGTTCTCCCTTTCGGAGGAGATTGAAAAAATAACTCCTCCACAAAGTCTCACTCCTGATGGGAGTGCAAAGTTTAAGGCTAATCTAAAGTCCATCAGCGAACCCCTAAGGAAAAAAGCCATGGACACTTGGAAAGAGGCTTACAATAGTGCTCAGAAAAATGAAATATTAAGTCCGGCTCTCGCTTCTATTGCTGATCGTCTGAGTCTGGGTAGAAGAGGGGAGGGCGTTCGAGTTGAATTTCAGTTGGCTGGAAATCTCAATCAAGACGAAAAAGTGACTGAGAAACTTTTTAACAATCCACTAAATGCCTCACTGTGGGTGGATTATGGAAACCGGCTTTGGAGTTTGGGACAGCCGAGGCTCGCCCTCATTGCCTACGATCGAGCTCTGAGTATTGCTCCCAAGGGTATGTCTGCTTTGAATAACAAAGCTGTTTTGATGCTGGAACTTGGTGGAGAAGATCTCATTCAAACAGCTTATGAGAGTTTAGCACTTTTTAAAGAAACTCAATTGAACTCTCAATTGAGCTCCCAATTGAGCTCTCAATCGAGCTCTAATGATAAAAACGCAGTGATTCCAAAAATAAATCTCTTGCTTTTATTCCGTTATTATCATTTGGAGGCAAACACACTTTGGGGGCAAGTGCTCTCGCAGGTGAGCAGCTCCTGTCAAAATTGGATTAAAAAATTCGAAGGCAAACCACTTCTTGGTTTTGAGAAGGTTTTTTCAGGTTATGAGATGGGGAAGTGTCAAAAATGATTAAAATAATTTTACTTTTAACTGTTTTTAGTCCGGTAGCTTTTGGGCAAGAGAAACAACCAAAAGTGATTTATCCACAAAAAACGGATTTAGATTACGAAGGCGTTCGCCTTGAGGGTGAAGTTAAAAATCCAGGTGAATTTTATTTTCAGAGAAGGCCTGAAGAAAAATTTGATTCCTTAGTAAAGCGAAGAAAAAACTTTCATAGAGAAATGCTCAGAGACGTTGTTTTGAGTAAATGAGGGAATGCGTATGACTGAAAAAGAAAAAGGTGACACTCCAGCATTGCCGCCCTTTTTGGTGCCTAAAGCACATAAAGTTGTAATTTTAAGTGCAGGCGCGAAAGTTTTTAAAATTCATAAGGAAAGAATTGTTTTAGGTTCAGTAGAATCAGCTGATGTAAGGCTGCAATCCGAAGGGATTTCTCCACTTCATGCTATTTTAGAGATTTCGAAAGAAGACGGTTCTGGAACTCTCTATGATTTAGGGAGTGAGACGGGTGTTTGCGTCAATGGGAAAAAAATAATTACAGAAAAAATTGTGCCCGGGGATGAGATCACGATCGGAGCCCATGTTTTAAAATTTACGTTAGAAAAATCGGATCAGTTTTCGCCACGAGAAAAGATCAAAGTCTCCGAAGGCCGAAAGCTTTTTATGACTCCGGGTGAGGATTTGAAGCCTCTTTTACTTGAAGAAGAACATGAAATCGAAAATATTTTTGACTATAGGCCGACCTCGAAAACTGCGTTGCAAGTGGTGATGTCTTGGCATGGGTCTATTTTGGATGTTGAGCACTTTGTAGACCAAAAAGAAATTACGTTGGGCTCTACTCGTGGGTGTGATTTTGCAATTCCTTCATGGTTTTCGGAGCCAAAATTTCCATTGGTGACTCAGAGTGCTGGGGAGTATTTTTTGAAAGTCGATCCTCAGATGCGTGGAGTGATGCAAAAAAAGGGGAAGCTTCAGAAAATAGAAGAGTTGGGTTCTGGACAAATTCCGCTTTTAGAAGAGGACTTTGTAAAAATTCATCTCAAAGGGATTGATTTTTATCTCAATTTTACTCCAGCCCCCCCACGTCTAAAAAGAAGAAAACTGATTGAGCGGGATCCTTTTTTAATTAAAGTCATTTTTTCGTCCATGCTTTTGACCGCATTTTTTATCATTGCACTATTAAATGCCAAGGTGCCTCAAAACTTAGAGGCTGAAAAAATTCCAGATCGCATTGCCACTGTTTTGTATCAGCCCGAAAAATTCCCGGTGCAAATTAAAGAGAAGTCAGAAAGTGAGATAGCCAAAGAAAAACAAGTGGCTAAGTCTAAAGCTGAAAAGCTCAAGCCAACTCCGAAAAAAATAGTAAAACTCGAACTTCAACCCAAAGCCAATCCGCCCAAAGTCGTTCCGAAAGAAATGTTAGTTGGGATTAAGCCAGATAAAGCGTCTTCTACTGTTACTGTAAAAAAGGCAGCTTCAAAACATAAAGAAAGCGAAGCCAAAGAAGGCCAGGGCGCTCGTGCAAAAGGTCCAGAGGGGAAAAGAGGTTCTCCAAAAGCGCCGCCCGGAAAAATTCCACAGGTAACGGCAAAAAGACCCTCACCGCAAGGCGGCCAGGGCAGAGGCTCAGGACATAGCCAAGTCAAAGACGAAGGAAACTTAGATGTGCTCAAGGGAGCCAGCAGCAAAATTTTAGACTTGCTGGGCAATAGTGGGGCACAACTTGGGAAGGGTGGTGGTTCGCAACTTCAAGGTTTTGGTGGATTTACGACACAGGGCGAAGGCGGCTTGGCTCTTTCCGGCGGTGGAAAAGGTGGAGGAGGCAACGCGGCTTCTTTAGGTGGCTTAGCAAATTCAGGCCGAGGCGGGGGGAAAGTGGGCACCGGGCTTGGAGCGGCTGGCAGTGGCAGTGGGATTATCGGCGGAAAAACTCGGGTTGAAATTAGAAGCGGAGGTCCAGAAGAAACAGTCATTATGGGCGTGATTGATCGGGATGCCATTGAGGCGGCGATTTTGGCTCATCGAGATGAGTTTATTTTATGTTACGAAAAAGAAATCAATGCTGAAAACCCAAACCTCGCAGGCCAAGTCGTCCCCAGCTTTGTCATTGGCTCAAGTGGCAGAGTGACGCAGGCTGGAGTTTCGTCAAGCACAATTAAAAACTCCAATGTAGAGCGCTGTGTTCTAGGCGTCTTAAAACGCATTCAATTTCCAATTCCAGTTGGAGCAGGAGTGGTGCAGGTGACCTATCCGTTTAAGTACAGACCCGTGGGGAAGTAGGAGCTTGCCTACCCCATAAACACATTCTGAAAAGCTTCGACGATGGGGTACGAAAATCCATCAAATATTTTATTTCGTTCCATCACTAAAAAAGTCGTTTGTTTGGGATCTTTTACATTTTCTTTTTTAAGTTTACTATAGAGTCTGACAAATTCGTCACTGAGGCCTACGATCTCTGCAATACGGTTGATTTCTGTGGGAGAGACTTTGCCTGGAAACCCTTTTTTATTGCGTCTTTCGTGGTGTTGAGCAATGGCTTGGAGGGTGGTCGCGTCAATATCCTCAAATTTTGAAACCATTTCTGCTCCCTTGAGTGGGTGTTCGTGGTAGGCCTTTTTTTCTTCTTCATTCATGAGCGACTCGTCATGGCTTTGAAGATGGGGGGGCAGTTCGTAGAGTGCAATGTCATGCAGAAAACTTGCCAAACCGATGGTCTCAAAAGCTTTGAGAGATTGGATTTTGAGGGGCTCACTTAAGAGAGCTGCAGTCATTGTAGTGGCCAGAGCGTGATCGTAGGCTTCTAAGTGTGAGAGAAAGGTTTTCAGAGCTTTGGGTTGATCTAAAGCCGAAGTTTTAATCAACGCATGGACATTCATGAGAAAGTGATTGGTTGAGTCAAGAGTCTCATTGTCTAAGCCTTTTTCTTGAATCAGCTCAATGATGGACTGCCCTTGGTTTAAAGTTTCAGAAATCTTTACTTCTAAGGAAATATCTTTTCGCTGCAAGAGTGAATGAGCCAATACAGTGCAATAATCGATGGATCTTTTTTGAATTTCTTTTCGAATATAAAAATAGGGTACCCCTTTTGAGATATAGCCCAGAGCTCTTTCGGGTGTGAGAGTATCTCTGGCTTCTAAGATTTTTACCTGTCGACCAGAGGGCAATTTAATAAAGAGGTCAAAAAATGAAGGAGCTCCGCTCAGAGTGTCTGATGGGCAAACAGGAATAAATTCTGGATTTTCCTCACTCTTTTCGAATGTCGTTATCGGGGTGACTATTATGCCTAAGATCTTACTCGAAATTTTACTTTTAAGTATAGGCAAGGTGAGAGGTTTTTGAATTAAATCCACAATGGCTAAGCGTGAGAGTTCGTTTTGTGTAAAAGGGGGATCCTCGTCAAACAATACAAAGATGGGTGTCAGCGGCCTATGTTTATGTAAGAGAGAAAGGGTTTGAATCATCCCAGGCTTGCTCAATTGAGGGTGAATAAAAACAGCAGAAAAATTTTGCACAGGATCACAAATGGCTTTTACAGCCTCGGCTCCAGATTGAGCCAGTCGGGTAGGGTACCTTTTAGCAAGGCCTATGTAGTGCTCCGTGTCAAGAGGGTCGATGATAAGTGCAGAGTAACTTTGAGCTTCCATGCGTCACGCTTTTCTTAGATTAGCAGAAATATTAAATACAGCTAGTAAAAATTTAAATAAAAATGCCACAGTGACCCCAGTCTCTTTTTGACTCCCAGGGCCTGCTTGTCCGATTTTATAGAGGTGTAAGTCTCGGTGAAAACATCTTTTAGAACCTCAAAAAAAACTTCGTCATCATTGAAGGCGCGGGTGCGAGAATAGTTCTCAATTCCACTTTTGTGCGCGATTTTGGCATAGTATTGATCTAGTTCAAAAAGAGTTTCAATATTGTCACTCACAAAACTGAGTGGAACGACAATGACGCTTTTTGTTTTAAGTGCTCCCAGGCGTTTTAACTCGTCTTCGACATAGGGTTTTACCCAGGGGATGGGCCCATTTCTAGACTGAAATGCAAGAGACCATGGCTGCCTGAGCCCCGGGGTCACTGCGTTTAATGTTCTATTGGTATCTTTGAGATAAGGATCTCCTCGCTTTACGATCGCTAAAGGCAGAGAGTGTGCAGAAAAAAGAATATGGAGTGGGGGCGACACACGCTCCAAAGCTTCGTCTATGGTTTTTTTTAGAAGCTGGATATACCTTGGGTGATCTGGCCAGTTTGTGATTTTAAGAACTTTGGGTTCCCAAGTCTGCTTTTTTAGAATCCGCTCGGCCTCCTTAAAGCAAGACCCGGTTGTGGTTGTCGAAAATTGTGGAAAAAGAGGGAAGAGCACAAGCTCTTGAGCGCCCCAGTTTCGCAGTTCGTCGAGTCCTTCTTCGATCGAGGGGGAACACGTGCGCATGCCGATCGAAATGTGCACTAGATCTCCATTTTGTTTAAGTTTATCAGCCAACCCTTGTGCCTGTAGTTTTGTCCAGTGGTATTGAGGCGATCCTCCTCCAATGGAGCGATAGCTTCGAATGGAAGAAGGACCTTTGATTTGTGTAATTAAAAAGGCGAGCAGTTTGCGCAGCGGGGAAGAAAGGCCAATCAAGATGTCAGGGTCCGAGAAAAGTTGGTATAAAAAAGGTTTCACTTCTTTTAAGTTTCTCGGACCTCCTAGGTTGAGAAGTAAAATGCCTTTTTTTGTCATAGAGTTTTACTAAAAAGGGGGGTAGCATTAAGCCTAGCGGCATTAAGCCTAGAGTCATTAAGCCTAGCGTCGAAGGCCATGCAGATATTTCTTAAAAAAGGGCGCCCAGAGTCTGTGATATGACAAGATTTTTCTTTCAATGTGACGAGCGCGTCTCCGGATAGTTCAGACAAGTGCGAACTTATTTTTTCTAAATAATGAGTATATAAATCTGGATTTTCCCAGCTGGTTTCAAATCGAGTCATCAGGTTTAAGATGTGCTGGCGTAGGATTTGATCCTCAGCGTTCAAAATATGTCCACGAAATAGAGGGAGTTCTCCTTTTTCGACTCGGGCTTGATAAGCCTCCAAAAGTTTTTCATTTTGAGCAAAAATATTCCCACAATCTCCAATTGCAGAAACTCCTAGGCCAATCAAAGGCTCCACTCTGCTGGTGGTGTATCCCATAAAATTTCGGTGCAATGTTCCTTCTGTGTAGGATGTCCACAGGGCATCGCTTTGAAGTGAAAAGTGATCCATTCCGATTTCAAAGTAATGTGCTTTTTCTAAAAGGCTTCGTCCAAGTTCGTAAAGAGCACGTTTTATATCTCCTGTCGGAAGATCGGCCTCTGAAAAACGTCTCTGCGAAGGTTTTATCCAAGGCACATGGGCGTAGCTATAAAATGCGATCCGGTCTGGCCTAAGTCTTGTGACTGCTTCGATGGTTTGAGTGATGCTTTGATTGTTCTGAAAAGGTAAACCATAAATAAGATCATAATTGATGCTGGTAAACCCCTGTTCTCGGGCGGTTTCTGTAATTATTCGAACCTCATTTTCAGATTGAGTTCGATGCACTATTTCCTGAACGTGTGGATCAAAATCCTGTATCCCAAGGCTGAGCCTTCGAAATCCAAGGCGTGCAAGGGTTTTTAGGTGTTCTTTTGTTGTGACTCTGGGGTCGGCTTCGATGGAGAACGAAGCCAGGCGTGAACACTCTGACTGCGAGAGTATTTCGCTCATGAGGTGATCTAGCTCCTCTGGAGAGAGAAAGGTGGGAGTGCCTCCTCCGAGATGAATTTCGGATACAAGAATTTTCCTTCCAAGTTTTTCTGAATATATTTTAAATTCTTTTAGTAAAGTTGCAATATACGGCGTGCTGACCTCTTTGTTTCGGGTGATCCGTGTGTTGCAGCCACAATAAGTGCAGAGGCTCTGACAAAAAGGGATGTGGATATAAACAGCAGCTCCCACCCCTTTTTTGTGAGCTGCCTGCATGCTCTGCAAAATTCCAGAAATCCACTCAGCTTCTGTGGGTGTTTTTTCCCAATAGGGAACAGTAGGGTAACTCGTGTAGCGTGGGCCTGGAGTGTTGTATTTTTTAAATAAGTTCAACTAAAAATCTCCCTTTGTAACTTTAAAAATAGACGCACGTTGTTTACTGGAGTTCCGGGCAAAACACCATGCCCAAGTCCGCAAACCCAAGCGTTTCTTTGCGAAGAAGGGAGGGCTTTTATATTGAGAAAAAAAAGGCGAAGTTTTTTTTCTAGTTCTGGAGGATTTAAAAAAAGCCACTCAGGGTCTGTATTGCCCTGGATGGAGAGCTGGGCCGACCATTCCGAAAGAGTTTGAGAGAGATCTTGTTTCCAATCAATTCCTAAACAGTCTATGGGTAATTTTTTGAGATAAGACCAATGCCTGGGGTCTGTATCCTTAGAATAATAAATTACAGGAGTGTTGGGACACTGGGATTTAAAGGAGAATAATAGCAGCTGGAGGGTTGGGATTATTTTATCACCATATTCGCTCGGACTGAGCGCGCCTGCGCAAGTGTCAAAAAGTGCAATGGTGTCTGCTCCAGATTGAGCCTGAAGAACCATATTTCCTAAAAGACAATCGAATAATTTTTCTACAAATCCATCATAGCGGCCGTCTCTCAAACCTAAAACGGCAGAATTGAGTTGCCCACGGTGGGAGCCCAAGGCGGCATAGCAAAAAAGTGTAAAAGGTGCTCCCACAAATCCAATCAGGGCTTTTTCAGGCGAAAGTCTTTTTTTGAGCAAGGTGAGTGCCTCGCCCTGAAAACTCATATGAGAAGCGATGCCTTTTTGGAGTTTGTTAAGATCAGAAAGCTTTGAGAGATGCCAAGCAAGCTTGGGACCTTCTTCGTATTTAAGACCCATTCCCATTGCTTCGAGTGGAAATAAGAGATCAGAAAATAAAATCGCAGCATCAAAGTCAAAATCATGGATAGGGCCTAACGTGACTTCGCAGGCTAGCTCTGGATTTTTGCACAGATCCATAAAGGAGTGTTCTTTCCGCAGTCTCTGGTAGTGTGAGTGGTAACGACCTGCCTGGCGCATAAACCAAACAGGGGGCCTGCTTTTGTTTTTTTTATGGAGTGCAGATTGTAATAAAGACTCACTCATGAGAGTCGATACCCAACCCCTCTCACGCTTTGAATAATACGTGGGTTTTCTGGATCGATTTCTACTAGGCGTCTGAGGCGCATGATAAAATTGTCAACCGTTCTGGAGCTTGGAAACTCGTCTTTAGACCAGATTTCGTCTAAAATCTGGTCTCGGCTCAAGACATTTTTTTTATTGAGGAGTAATAATTTTAAGAGAGCCCATTCTTTGTGAGTGAGGGCAAATGGGGTTCCATCGACTTCAGCTTCGAAGCGTCCAAAATGCACGCTTGCTTTTCCAATTCCAATAGGAGAGGGAAAATCCTCTTTTTGAATGAGAGTGCGAGCACGTTTGAGGACATTTTTGACACGCAATAAGAATTCTTTGAGGTGAAAAGGTTTTATAATGTAGTCTTCCGCTCCCAACTCTAAACCATAGATTCTGTCTTCCGGGTTTCCAAAGGCGGTTAGAAATATGATCGAAGTTTGTTTGCTCGTCTGACGAATTTTTTTTGCAACCTCAAAGCCAGAATCATCGGGCAATCCTACATCTAAGATAGCCAGATCGAATTTTTGGCCCGAAATTTCAAGGCGTGCATCTCCACCGTTTGTACTCCAGCAGATTTCGTAGCCTTCTTTGGCAAGGCATTCCATGAGGGTGGAGCCCACATTGCGTTCGTCTTCGACTAAAAGTATTTTAGGCTTCACCGTAGGGTGCCTCCTGAAAGTAAAGCATGGCTTCTAGACCTGGGTTTACATTAAAAATGGCTTGGCCTCCCATGCGTTGCATCAAAACTTGAATCAAATAAAGCCCTACCCCTGCGCCCTGAGAGTGAGGTCCTTTTTCAAAAAGTTGACCTAATTTTTTGGGGTCTCCCTGAACATATTTTCCATTGTCAAAGTATTGTAGAAGGACACCTTCTTTTGATTTTTTGACAACAACTTTTGCTTGAATTTTTTTTTGTTTTACATGTCTCAAAGAGTTTTCAATGAGATTTTTTAGGATCACTTGGAGAGCTGCTGGATCAGCTTTGATGGTGAGATCATGCGTGTCTGTTTCGATCTCAAGTGTATTTTTATAGGGATCAAGCATCCGTTCAATGTAGGGGCGGATCAGAACTGGCTGCGTGAAAACTCTTCCGCCTCCTTCCACACGAGCTAGTTCTAAGGTGCGTTCCACTTGAGATTCGAGTCGAAGGGTGTCCTCTAAAAGGCGTTTGAGAAGTGCTGGATTTTTTTCATCTTCTGACAAGGCTTCGGCTTGTAATCGAATACTGGTCAGAGGTGTACGTAGTTCGTGAGTGATCGAAGCAAAAAAAGCTTGAAGCGATTTTGATCTTTTGATGTCTCTCCAGTAATACCAAAAAAGCGCAGCGGTGCTAGCTGCGAGCAAGAGAAAAAAAGTAGCTCCTTCCCAATACAACATTCGGTGGGTTCGCTGCAGTTCATTTAGAGTGAGACCTGGAAATTGGTTGGCATATTTTAAAATAAGGCTCCCCCACCAAAACCCCAGTGCTAAAACCATTAAAAGCCACAAGAGCTGAACTCCAAGCATGAAACGCATTTTGTTTTTATGGGGAGTCATGTGATGTGCTCCTTTAGAAATTTTTCGAATGCATGGGTCATTTTTTCGAGATCTGAAAGGGTATGGGCTGTAGATAAAAAACAGACTTCGACTCCACTTGGGGGTAGGTAGATTCCTTGCTCAAGTAAGGAGTGGAAAAGTTGGGGGTAGATTTTTTTTTGAGTGAGAGAGTTTGATCCAAAGTCTATCCAAAATAAAGAAGCCGCTTTTTCTACACGAAAGGGGAGGCCAAATGGGTGGAGTGCGAGTTTTTCGAGGGAGCAAGAAAGCTCTTCTGTGTATTTCTCCAAAAGAGGGTAGGGGTCTGTTCGGAGGAGTTTTTTGAGGGTCGCCACTCCAGCCGCCATGGCAATGGGGTTAGCACTCAGAGTTCCTGCTTGGTAGACATTGCCCAGTGGAGCGACTAAATCCATGAGCTCTTTTTTCCCACCAAAAGCACCCACGGGGAATCCCCCTCCAATAATTTTTCCATAGGTCACCAAATCTGGCTTGAGTTCCATTTTCCCGGCCATCCCTGTAAATCCTACACGGAAACCAGTAATGACTTCGTCAAAGATCACTAGAGTGCCCGAAGCGTGGGCGATTTTAATGAGTGTGGGGAGAAAATCAGGAGCTTGTAACAAGAGACCATTGTTTGCTGGGATGGGTTCTATAATGACGGCAGCAATTTCCTTCCCGTGGTGTGAAAAAATTTCTTCGAGTGCTAAAAGGTTGTTGAGGGGAGCGACAATGGTTTCGGAGGCCACAGCGCTCGAAATACCTGACCCCAAGCCTGCCTTGACTAACGCATTGATTAACATGGAATCGACATGTCCATGATAACAGCCATCGAATTTGACAATTTTGTCTCTCCCTGTTGCCGCACGAGCAACTCTGAGAGCAGACATCACAGCCTCTGTGCCAGAATTGACAAACCTTATTTTTTCTATCCATGGGATTGAGTCGCAGATCAGCTCTGCGAGTGTGAGGGAGGCCTCTTCGGCAGTTCCGTACGACCACCCTTTTGTCATCGCATTTCGGACGGCCATCTCAATTTCTTCGTCTTTGTGTCCAAAAATTAAAGGCCCAAATGCCATACAAAAATCAATATATCGATTGCCATCTACATCTTTGATTTCTGCTCCGCGAGCCTCGCAAATAAACCGAGGCACTCCTCCTACACTACGAAAAGAACGGACAGGGGAGTGGACTCCTCCTGGACTGACACGTTTTGAGCGTTCAAATAAACTCTCAGAGTTTAAATATTTCACTCAAACTCCTTTAGCCAGTGGCGGGCATGGCGTGCGCCGTAGGTGATGATCATCGCAGCTCCTGCTCGTACAAAAGCACTCCAGGCTTCAATATGGGCGCTCGGGCCATGTGCGAGTCCTTCGCGAGCTAATAACTCTAGTGCAGCATATTCGCCGCTCACTTCGTAAACAGCCCAGGGTTTTTTAATTTCTTTCGAAAGAGTTGCTAAAACATCTAAGTAAGGGAGTCCAGGTTTGACCATCAGGATGTCAGCTCCCTCCTCAGCGTCTCGCAGCGAAGAAGCAAGCGCGTCTCCGGGGCGCAATGAATCAATTTGGTAACTGGCTCGGTCTTTGAGTGAGCATTCTCCTTTTGGAGAGGAGTCCGCGGCAATTCGAAAAGGTCCGTAAAATCGAGAATTAAATTTTGCAGAGTAGCTCATGATGAGTGTGCGGTCTAAGTCGGCTTGATTGAGCGAAGCTCGGATGGCTGCAACACGAGAATCCATCATGTCGCTTGGCGCTACGCAATTGGCTCCTGCTTGGGCATACAAAGTAGCGCATCGAGCAAGTTCTTGAACTGTTTTTCCATTTTCAACATGGTCCGCCTGTTCGTTTAAGATCCCGCATTGGCCATGGGTGGTAAATGAACACAGACAGACATCTAGAGCTAGAAATAAATCTTTTCCAAAGCGGTTTTTGAGATTTTGAATTTGGTTCACTGCAAAATTAAAATCAAAATTCTCTGCTCTTTTTATAGTTGGGACACTAAAAAGAAGAAATTTTCGAACGCCTGCTTCGAGGTCTGATTCCACTTGCTTGATCAAACTTTCTGGGGTTTCTCGGAATACGCCAGTGAGTCCGGCAATGGGTTGCCTTTTTGAAATACCTTCGACTACAAAAAGGGGTTGGATCATTTGCAAATGGGAAAGGCGAACCTCTTGAGTGAGTTCTCGGATTTCTTTGCTTTGCCTTAAGCGGCGCAAAGTGAGGTGAGCCATTTTTATTTCAGCCATTTTTTCCACTCCTCATGTGATGGGAAAACTACACTATTTATTTGATTTTGTCTCAAAAACTCTGCTGTTTTCCCTGGGCCAGAGGCGTGATGGGCGCTTGTGGGAAGGTATTCTTTTAAGATTTCGAATTGAGAGCTACTATTCCAGTAAAAATGGGTATAATGCTTGAGATCATTTTTAGAGGTATCTCGATCTTTTTTTTCTATTTGGTACGTGGCAATGACTGTGCCTTCAGTCCAAGAGTTTTTTGCGTCTTCGTGAGTTAAGATTTTCCAGTCTCTTAAGTCAGGCAGTCCCAGCACCGGTTCGTGCAAAACTGGAGCAAGTTCGCTAAATCCAAGCGCCTCAGCGCAGCCCTCAACCCATACTCCAAGTTTTGCGAGGCGGAACCAGCTTGAGACTCCAGAGGTCCACACCCGAGAATTTTCAAGACTCTTTGCCCATGTTTCGGGGAGAGCTCGAGAGTGAGCAATAAAAACTGCGGTGTTTGAAGATGAGGGTTTTGGATCTATGTTTATTTGAATTCGGGCATTGCTCAAGAGTGAACCATCCCAGGGCCTTATGGGCCGAGAGGGGTTTGGAGGAGCGTTCCAGCGGAGTTCTTCTACAAAATCTCCATCTTCTTTTTTCCCTCGAATATAAAAAAGAGGGTCTAGCTGAGAAGTTCTGATAGAGGTTGCCCCAAATTTTTGGTGGCATCCTCCGCCCCATTGACCGAGTAAATTTCGCTCTCGCTTAACGTGGAGAGCAGTTTCAGAGTCATGGAGACGACCTAAAATCTCACGTAATTTTAAATCATCAGCTCGGCATTCTATGGCTAGTGCGCCTTGTCCTGGAGCTGTTGGGCACTCTCTTAAGGGCAAGACCATCCATTTTAGATTTTTGAGTGAGGCTCGAAAGCTTGGGAGGCGTGCAAGTCTAATCACCCCTGCAAATGCTAAAACTACAGCGTCGAGATATTTCACGTTTGACTCATCCTCTTCAAAAAGGCGGTCTATGCGAGAGTTGACATTTCCGCGGATCTCTAAAAAAACGAGACTTAAATTTTCAATTTGAGGAAGCGCTTTTTCTAAAAAACAGGGGATGTTTTCTAGCCGTCTTGGAGAAGAAGTGCCTATTTTGATGATTTTTTTGGACCTTATTTTTTCTATTATTTTCGGTCCAAATAAGATGATATCTCGTGGATTTTCGCGCTCGGGGATGGCGGCGCAGACGAGCCCTGGAGGACGCTCTAGGCTTAAGTCTTTGAGGGAGTGGACATTAAAATCTACAGAGCCTGATTGCAAGGCCTCGTCTAACTCTGCCACAAAAAATTCTTTTCCTTGAACTAAGGAGAGTGGAGTATTTTGAATTTGATCCCCCCGGGTGTCGATGCCTTGAAGTTTGACATTGATATCAGGGAAAAAACGGTTTATTTTGTCGATCACCCACTTGCTTTGTGCCTGTGCAAGTTGCGATCGACGGGTCCCTAGTTTATACATAGGTAAGCCAGATCTTCCCAGCCGTGAATAAAAGTAAGGGGGATCGAATCTAGTCCAATCCATGTTCGCAGGGCTGCTTTTTCATCACAGGCAATGCGTGCTTGCTCCAGTTGTGCGCTTCGATTTATTTCCTGCTCATGTTGGAGGTCGAAAAGTGCGCTGAGGGAGTGAAAATTTTTTAGTCCCTCCCAATTTTTACATTCATTGTGTGTAGCCCCAAAATGGATAAGGCTTTTTCCTCTCCAAAGAGATCTGCGTTGAGGGTCATTTTTGTTGTCAAGCGGAATGCATAAAACAGCATGTGCAGCAGTGCTCCATGCTTGTTCTTCGTTTTCAAAAATCAGAACTGGAGAACTGGTTTTGAGTTGCAACTCTTTGTGTAGATTGATTGAAGATTCTTTTTTTCTATTCCAGAGCCAAATCTCATGCTGGGTCAACCATGGGGCTACAGCTTTTGCAATTTTTCCTGCGCCTATTACTAAAATGGGTTCTTTTTGTGGATTTACTGTATGTTTTTGTAAGAGTTTTCTCGTGAGACTTCCATAGGATACTCCACCAAGATTTTGAAGGTACTGGGAGCGAATTTCTTTGCTGTCTTCGAAGAGTCTCTCAAATAATTTCTGTAACGCATTCTGGGTATGTGTTTGTTTATATTTTTCCCATGCCTCTTTGAATTGGTGGGAAATCTCCGTTTCGCCTGCGATCTCACTTTCAAGTCCTGAGATCACTTTGAGTAAAAAAGCATAGGCTTGTGTGCCTGTGAGAACAGGCATTTCCGTGGTAGGAGGAGGGCTAAAAAAAATCCAAATCTTGCGCAGGCAGGTGTCTAGAAAAAAGGCATTAAGAAAGTGGGTGTCAGTGCATTTCTGCAAATGAGCGGGGTCGATCAAGTGTTTTTTAGGCAAATGGATGACGTTTAGTGCATCAAGTGACATTTCTTACTTAACGATTACCAGAACTTCGATGCCCCTGTGTCACAGAAGTGTCATGGGATATGTGCCTTTACAAACCACCAAGAAGTCTCAGTTTTTCCTTGATTTCTTTTAAAATCAAAGTTGGAATTTTTCCGAGTTGCTTTTTGAAGCGACCATTGTCGATTGCTCTATTTTGATCAATCATGATTTCACAATCTTGGGTATTCCCAGAAAGATGTTTTGGCAAAAAAACTCGAATCATGCTTTCTCCAGTGAGATGGGTTGTACAGGGTAGGATCCATGTAGAGGGATGCTCTTGTTCATTCAAATAATCTGTTTGAATCACTAAGACAGGACGGATTTTTCCTGGCTCACTTCCAAGGCGTGGGTTTAGATCTGCAAGATAAAGATGCCCATGTAGAACTTTCACGCTTTAATCCAGACCCTCTGCGCTCAAACAATCCAGCTCCTTGATCTCTTCTGAACTACTCATTGACCTCGACTGAATAGATGCCTTTCGGTAGGCTATACGAAGTGACTTTCGATCTGTGGATTCTTTGAGGAGCCTTAGCCCTCGTCTAATGACGTCAACTTTTGTCTTTATCCCAAGAGCTTTCATCAAGCCATCCACAAGCTTGAGCTCAGCAGAGGGAAGTGTGATGCTCGATTTGGTATTAGTTTTAATACTAAAATAATACCAAAAAAAAAGCAGGGCTGTCAATCTCATTTTCATGGAGTGCCTCCGGTATATTTTAAAATTCTTGACCCTTTCGAGAATCAGTGTTTTAACCAGAGAGTTCTCTTACAAAGTCGCGGGTTTAGCTCAGTTGGCTAGAGCGCCACGTTGCCAACGTGGAGGTCGAGGGTTCGAGCCCCTTAACCCGCTTATTAAAATCTAAAAACTTGGTTTATTGGCTGAGAGGGCTTGGAAGGCGAGCATGACAATGATAAAAATGTTTCCGAGCTGGAGGCGAGGACACTCTGCATTGCAAGCGCAGCTTGGAAGGCGAGCATGAAAATTTATACAAAACAGGGTGACGCGGGAGAGACAGGCCTATACGGAGGGATGCGAGTTTCTAAGGATGACCTGAGAGTAAAGGTATATGGGACGTTAGATGAGCTCAATGCTGTTTTGGGAGTGGTCTTAACAGAGGCCACTCTTGCAGAGGGAATTCGTATCAAACTGATCCGAATTCAAAATGAACTTTTTACTCTGGGATCAGAATTGGCCACACCTCGAGAGAAAAAAGTTGCCATTCAAACTCTCAGCGAAGCAGAGGTCACTCGATTAGAGCATGAAATCGACGAGATGGAAAAAAATCTCTCACCCCTCAAAAATTTTATTTTGCCAGGGGGGTGTCTCTCTTCTGCTCACCTTCATTTTGCGCGTTCTGTGAGTCGTCGCGCAGAAAGAGAACTCATTACCTTGCACCATGATCAGCCTGTGAGAGCACTTGTATTACAGTATGTAAATCGGCTGAGTGATTATTTGTTCGTGATTGCACGGTTTGCAAATTTTAAAGCGAGCGTGCAAGATATTCTTTGGCAGCCCAAGTCCTGAAAATCTAGTTCCAGAGCCTAGCGTTCGCTGCTTGAATAGCTGCACTATTACAGTAGCTGTAGTTGTCAAAACGCTCGCCTTCGCATTTTTCTGAAATAGCAGCTACACTTGCATTTGCAAAATCCATCGTCACTTGGACATCGGATGGTGCAGAGCAGGAGTCAGTGGCTCCAGCTGCAAAAGCCGACACTGCGTTGCTTGTATAAAAGCTGTCTGTTGCAAAGTTCATGAGGCCTGCTTCTGTTGCCAGAGCGCTTGTGGTGGCTGCGACATAGTAGGTGTCTCTAAACTCTGTGCCACCAACGTAAGTTCGGTCGCGATCACCTTCATTGTAAGAACGCCCTTTGTACCCTCCGGCTAAGAACTTTAAGGTTTTGACGCTACTACCGGAAAAAGAAGCAACGGCATAGTTGTGATTTTTCCACGTGTTGCCGCCCCAAGTGTTTTCGTTGAACATTTTGGCAAGGATTTTATTGGCAGAGGTAATGGTCACACTGCCTTTGAATTTGCCCCAAGCTCCTTTGTAAACCATACTTGCGGTTCTGTCCTTAGTGGGGTCAAAACTTATAGTTCCATCCGCACCCACAGAGAGGGCTGCGCTCACAGTGCTTTGTCCTTGTCCACCATTGTCATTGTGGTCAGTCGTAGCAGTAAAGCTGCTACTTGCTTTATTGATTATAAATTCTTCGTTTCCAGTAGAGGCAGCAGCTGCACCATTGTCGCAAAACCAGAGCCTGACTTTGTAGACATCTGAGGTGACATCGTCACTTCCAAGGACTTTGATAAAGACAATCATGGTTTGCCCTTGCATGCTGGCAGTTACTTTTACAACCTTTGCTGCTGCGCCTTGAGCAAAGAGGGTGCTTCCAGTGCCGCTGCTGATTGTGACTCCACCTGTGGCAGTTGGCATGTTTTTCATGTAACACATGCTGGTTCCAGCTTGGAGCATGTGTCCAAAGGATTCGCCCACCATTTGAGACATGTAACAGGCTCCTTGTCCTCCAACACCAGCATCTACACCACCCCAATATTGAGCTTTTTGTGACGCAGTGGCTACTTGAGCGGTATTAATGGCAGCTACCATTCCATTCCAAAAGTAAGTGTCTGCATTGGCATCAGTCAAACTTGCTATCGTGGGGGGGGTTCCTGAAACTGCAAGATAGGAATCCAGCGAAGAGGCAAGAGCGGCGGCAGAGTTGGATTTAGCCATGTCAGAAAGACTCGGGAGGCTTGAGAGGTTTACGCTACTCAGAGCGCTTGCAGCAGAGCTTTCCGTCGAGGATTTTTTGCCGCAACTCACTGCAAAAACACCCATAGAAAGAGAAATGACTAAAACTAAAAATCTATTTTTAAACATACGTTCTCCTTTTTAAATATACATGCGCAGGAATAAACTTTGCAGCATCAGCGTACGCACCACGTGTCACACAATATATAAATACTATATTAAAATAATACAGTATTCAACATAAAAAAATCCCTATGAGATAGAAGGGGTTGACTTCGATTGAGTGGAGTTTTATTGGGGAGAAATGATTGAAATCTACCCCAAACCAGGCCAGGTGGGAGGCAAGCTCATTCGGAATGTGATTGCTTTCATGAGGGAACAAGGTGTGGAGCTCCCAATAACTTCGCATATCCTCATAGCAGTTTCTGGAGGTTCAGACTCGCTTTCACTAGCTCACCTCCTTATTCGCTACGGAAGGAGGGTTGTTACAAAAGAAAAAATTAGGCTGCTTCATATAAATCACGGTTGGAGAGGGAAGGAGTCTGAAAAAGATTTTAGGTTTGTCAAAAAATTTGCAGAGCAATGGAGTGTCCCGTTTTATGGGATAAAGCTCCAACAACAAAAAATTAAAAATGAATCTTTAGAAAATTTGGCACGTAAAGCTAGAAAAACGGTATATTTTGATTTTATAAAAAATAAAAAAATAGCGGAATTTGTTTTTACGGCTCACCACCTAGATGATTTGGCAGAGACAGTGCTTTGGAGGATTTTTACAGGAAAATTAAAAACACATGGCGGCGGGATTTTATTTAAAACAGGTGTAGAGGTAAGGCCTTTGCTGACCTCTTGTAAAAAAGATTTACAAAAATATTTGAACGAAGAAAAGCTTTTGTGGAGAGAAGATGCGACCAATCATGAGGGCCGGTTTTTACGTTCGAAAATGCGCCTCAGGTTAATGCCAGAGATTGAAAAGCTGTTCCCCCGGGCAACTCGGTATTTGTTAGAGCAGGCTTTCGAAGCACAAAAGAAATACAAAGAAGCTCAGAAGGAGCTCAAACTCAATTGAACTTTCAATTTTGGCATGCTAGCGTATCATTATACATATGAAGTCATCTCATAAAACACTTGCCCTTTGGCTTGTTCTCATTCTGATTTTTGCCAGTCTTTTTAAGGCCTTTGAAGGTGGGACCCGGAACAAGAAAGACCTTAAGTTTAGCGAATTTGTACAACTTGTAAAAGAAGGCAAAGTGACCGATGTCACTTTCAAGGTAGATAATATCATTGCCGGAAATCTCAAAGAACCTGGTCCAGATGGCCGAAAAACCTTCGAGACTGTTGGAGATACAAATAATTCTAAAATATTTGAGCTTTTAGAAAAAAATAACATCATCCCTAATTATGAAAGAGTTGAAAAATCTCCTCGGCTTGAGCAGTTTTTGATGAATTGGCTTCCAATGATTGTTTTCTTTTTGCTTTTTTTCTTTGTGATTCGACAAATCCAAGTGGGTGGAGGGAAAGCCATGTCGTTTGGAAAGAGCAAAGCTCGACTCCTTAACGAATCCACCAAAAAAGTAACTTTCAAAGATGTCGCGGGTGTTGAGGAAGCAAAACAAGAACTCGAAGAAATTATTGCCTTTCTGAAAGATCCTAAAAAATTTACCAAACTAGGTGGTCGGATTCCAAAGGGTGTTTTACTTATGGGACCACCCGGAACCGGCAAAACTCTTTTGGCAAAAGCGATTGCGGGAGAGGCAGTCGTTCCTTTTTTCTCCATATCTGGATCTGATTTTGTAGAAATGTTTGTGGGTGTTGGGGCTTCGCGAGTGAGAGATTTATTTGAACAAGGGAAAAAGCATGCACCCTGCATAGTCTTTATTGATGAAATTGACGCAGTTGGCAGGCATAGGGGAGCAGGCCTCGGTGGCGGCCATGACGAGAGAGAGCAAACTTTGAATCAACTTTTAGTTGAGATGGATGGATTTGAGTCCAATGAGGGAGTGATCCTGATTGCGGCCACCAATAGACCTGATGTTTTAGATCCTGCACTTTTACGTCCAGGTCGTTTTGATAGACGTGTAGTTGTTTCCTTCCCCGATGTAAAAGGGCGTGAGGCCATTCTGCGGGTTCACACGCGCAAAACACCAGTCGCTACCAATATCAATCTTTCTGTTATTGCTCGTGGCACACCTGGATTCTCTGGGGCTGATTTGGAAAATCTAGTAAACGAAGCAGCTCTTTTAGCTGCTCGTCTAGATAAAAAATTTATTGAAATGCACGATTTTGAGCAAGCTAAAGACAAAGTATTGATGGGCGCAGAAAGAAAAAGCATGGTCCTTACAGAGCAAGAAAAAAGAACAACCGCATACCATGAGTCAGGACATACGTTGGTTGGCAAATATTTGCCCGGGTCAGATCCCATCCATAAAGTCACCATCATTCCGCGGGGCATGGCGTTGGGAATGACTCAGACTTTGCCCAGCGAAGACCGCGTTAATTTATCCCGAGAAAGAGCAGAAAATAATATTGCTCTCCTGATGGGCGGACGCGCCGCAGAAGAGTTGGTCTTGGGTCAAAAAACAACAGGCGCAGGGAATGACATCGAAAAAGCCACTGAGCTTGCCCGAAGGATGGTCTGTGAGTGGGGAATGAGTGATATTTTAGGTCCTTTAGCGTTTGGGCAAAAAGAAGAGGCTATTTTTTTAGGGCGAGAAATTGCTCAGCACCGGGATTATTCTGAACAAACGGCTCAAACCATTGATCGGGAAATTCGAGACATCGTAGAAAGAAATTATAAGCGAGCTAAGGATATATTAGAAAATAATTTGCCGATTCTACATGACATGGCTGCAGCGTTACTTGAATATGAAACTCTCAATGGAGAGGAAGTAGAAAGAATTGTTCAGGGAAAAAAAATTGAGAGAAAAAAAGAGGCTCCTGTGGTAGTCGAACAAACCCCCGCTGGAGCGATTGAGGGGGGTGGAGGTCCCACTCCAGCTCCACTTCCGGCCTAACCTGTATAAGAAAGATAAATGGGAAATACATTCGTCAATTTGCAATCAAGTCTCAGATTTATTGATCTTGTGGATATAGTCATTGTAGGGTTTATTGTTTACAGGGTTTTGCTTTTAATCAAAGGTACCCGTGCCATCCAGATGTTAGCGGGGCTTGGAATCTTAGGGATTGTTTTTTTTCTTTCATCTCGTTTTGAACTTTTTACCACGCATTGGATGCTATCTTATTTTTTTGATTACCTCATCCTTATTGTTATCGTGCTCTTCCAAGATGATTTACGAAGAGCTTTGACCCATGTAGGTAAAAATCCATTTTTTTCGTCCGCAGCTGCCGAAGAAGAACGAGAAATGGTAGACGAAATTGCTAAAGCCGCGACACAGTTGGCTAAAGAGAAAAAAGGGGCTCTTATTGTGATCGAAAGAGAGACGGGGCTTAAAAATTTTATTGATACGGGCGCCAGGTTGGATTCGAAAGTAAAGTCTGAGCTTTTGTACTCGATTTTTCAGACGACTTCTCCAATCCATGACGGAGCGGTGATTTTGACAGGGGGGCGCTTGTCGGCGGCAGGTTGTTTTCTACCTCTTTCTAAAGATCCCAATATTGATAAACGCTATGGGACAAGACATCGAGCGGCTTTAGGCTTAACTGAAGATACCGATGCAATTGTGGTTTTAGTTTCAGAGGAAGCTGGCGAAGCCCATTTGGTTAAAAACGGAAAAATAACAATTAATTTGAATGAACAAGAATTAAAACAAAGCTTGGTTGCACTTCTGAACTTGGCTAGCCATGGGGGTGGAAACATTCCACGCAAGATGCGTGGTTGGTTTCAATTGGCTCGCTCCAAAGACAGAAGAAGTGGAGATTGACAATGTGGGAAAAGCTGATCAGTGCATTAACCACTAATTTTGGGGCAAAGCTCATCTCTTTTGTGTTAGCGCTTATCCTTTGGACCGTAGTCATCGGTTCTCGCTCTGTCGAAGTCACAAAAGAAATCCCCCTTGAGTTTATGGTCCCTCCTGATTTAGTTATCGCTAACGAAGTTCCCGAACACATTGCTTTTCAGCTCTTAGGACCAAAAGCATTTTTAAGAGCCATTTCGGATAGAAGAGAAGAACCCATCCGAATTAACCTGATCGGTCTTAAGGCAGGACTGATGACTCATCGATTTTTAACAGAAGATATCCATGTTCCCATTGGGGTAAAAGTCTTATCCATCCATCCCCATTCCATTGGAGTCAAGCTCGAGCTCATCAAAAAAAAGGAGGTCCCACTTCGTGTTGATCTCCGAGGAATTCCACAGATCGGATTTCAGGTAAAAAAAATAGAAATAAGGCCTCTCTTCATCCATGTCAAAGGTGCAGAAAGTAAAATCGATGGTATTGCAGAAGTTTTAACGCGTCCTATAGACATCAGTGGGCTCAACGAACCACTCACTCTAGATGCGCCTATTGACCTCATCCAAAGAGATGTCCAAGTCGATGGAATGATCCCAAAAGTGACTATCCAGATTGAACCCACAAGTGCTAATTACAAAATTCGAAGTGTCGATGTGCGGGTTCTAAGCATGCACAAAGCTACTGTGGTAGAAAAAACAGTGACTGTGTATATTAGAACCTCCACAAAAAATTTAAGAACTCTAGATCGGTCTAAAGTTTTTGCAGTTGTGGATTTAAGGGGAAAATCGAAGGGAAAATATGCAGAAACTGTAAAAGTAACCTTGCCCGAACAAATGGCTTTGGTTAAGGTCGTCCCTGAGAAAGTGAATATTGTTCTCTATTGATGAGATATGGTGATGAGATGACGGTTTAAGAGGCGCTAAAAATGAGTTCAGAAAGCAAAATAAAATTATTTGGAACAGATGGGGTCAGGGGGCTCGCTAACGAGTTTCCGATGACCGGAGAGATTGCAATGGCTGTAGGTAGAGCGGTTGCTTATGTCTTGAGAGAAGGAACCGCTCCTTCACTCAAAAAGTCTTCTCAATCTTTAGGCCGAGCATTGAGAAAAACAAAGATTGTGGTTGGCAAAGACACGAGATTATCGGGCTACATGCTAGAACAAGCGCTCACCTCCGGACTTTGTTCGATGGGAGCCGATGCAATCTTGATTGGTCCACTTTCTACTCCTGGAGTTGCCTTTGTAACACAGAGTATGCGTGCAGATGCAGGAGTGATGATCTCGGCTTCTCACAATCCTTATTACGACAATGGGATTAAGATCTTTTCTGCCGATGGTTATAAGTTGCCTGACGAAATTGAAAACGAAATTGAGCGCCTTGTTTTTTCGAATGAGATCGACAAGCATCGACCGACTGCAGATCTTGTTGGAAAAGCTTTTCGAATTGATGACGTCCACGGGCGCTATATTGTCTTTTTAAAATCACTTTTTCCGAAGGACCTTGACCTTTTGGGACTTCGAATTGTTTTAGATTGTGCAAATGGTGCAGCCTATAAGATTGCGCCTTTTGTGTTCGAAGAACTAGGTGCAGAAGTGATTAAAAAAGGAGTGAGCCCCAATGGTTTAAATATCAATGACAAGTGTGGGGCACTTTATCCAGAAAATATTGCACAGGCCAGTGTTGAGTTTCGAGCAGATATTGGAATTTCATTAGACGGAGATGGTGATCGTTGTATTTTGTCAGATGAACTGGGCGAAATTGTAGATGGGGATCAAATCATCGGGCTTTGCGCCATTCAGATGGAAAAAGATAAGAATCTAGCTAAAAATACGGTTGTGACAACACCGATGTCCAATGTAGGCCTAGAACTCACTTTGAAAGAATATGGAATTTCTATGGTTCGCTCTCAAGTGGGGGATCGACACGTGGTAGATACCATGCGAAAGAATGGGTTTAATTTGGGCGGAGAGCAGTCTGGACATGTTGTTTTTTTAGATCAGTCTACAACTGGCGATGGAATCGTAGCGGCCCTAAAGGTTTTAGAGGCTATGCGTCGAAGCGGAAAACCTCTCTCAGAGTTGAGAAAAGCCATCAAGCTGCTCCCACAGGTCAGAGAAGACGTGAGGGTTTCCAGGAAAAAACCGTTTGATGAAGTCCCAGAAATTTCAAAAAGCATCCTTTATGCACAAGATGCACTCAAGGAGCGAGGAAGGGTCTTTGTTCGCTATTCGGGCACAGAACCTTTGGCCCGAGTTTTGGTGGAGGGAGAAGATTCAAAACTGATCCACCAGCTAGCCAGCCTGATTTCAAAAAGTATTTTACGCACTTTGGGCTAAAAAATGCGCCCACGTCTAGGTGTCAATATTGATCATCTTGCGACGCTGAGGCAACTGAGAGGGACCTCTTATCCTGATTTGATAGAGGCTCTCACGATTGTCGAAAAAGCAGGGGCTGATCAAATCACTGTTCACCTCAGGGAGGATCGTCGTCACATTCAGCCGCAAGACGTCAAAGAGCTTCGTGCGCGGATCAATATTTTGCTGAATTTAGAGATGGCGGCAACCGAGAGCATGGTCCGATTTGCACAAAAAATAAAGCCTGATATCATATGTTTGGTCCCTGAAAAAAGACAGGAACTCACCACAGAGGGTGGACTGAATCTAGCAAAAAATTATAAAAAAATATCTCAAACCATACAAGCCCTCAAAAAATCTAAAATCAAAGTGAGTTTGTTTGTAGAACCCACTTTGAACAGCATAAAGCTGAGTCATGCTTTAGGGGCTGACGCAGTAGAGCTCCACACAGGCTCGTTTGCTTTGGCGAGTCGGGCGTCCCTAAAAAAAGAAATTTTTAGAATTCATTCGGCTGTAAATACTGCTACGCAGTTAGGGCTCAGAGTCCATGCTGGCCACGGACTGGATTATAAAAACATACGGCTTTTGCTTGCGGAGCCTGGAATTGAAGAATACAATATTGGTCATTCTATAGTTTGTAGGGCCGCTATGGTAGGGCTAGAACGCGCTGTGAGAGAAATGATTTCAGCACTCCGAGCGCCCTGAGAGGTTGTTTTTATGTCATTGCTTAAACCCATGCGTATTTGTTCGTCTCAAGAAATGAGAGAGCTCGATCTTATTTCGGAAAAAGAATATTTGATTGACGCCAGTATCCTCATGGAAAATGCTGGAAAATCATCGGCACAATTGATTTTGGAAAAATTTCCGAATGCTGGAAAAAATACTGAAATTCTAATTTTTGCCGGAAAAGGCAACAATGCGGGTGACGCTTTTGTGGTGGCTCGCCAGCTCATCTGCTTAGATCGAAAGGTGAGGGTTTTTCACCTCAATCCAGGCACAAAACAGAGTGGTGCCACCCAAAAAAATTTCGAAATTTTAAAAAAAATGAAGGCCCGATTGACCACTGTCGAAACTATCTCAGATCTAGAGTCTTTTTTTAAGAGTTCATTAGGTCCCTACACTATTGTAGACGGGATTTTAGGCACAGGACTAAAAGGCGAGCTCGATGGCATCTATTATGATGTAGTAGAAATGATCAATGGTCTCAAATCAAACGAAGTTATTTCACTAGATATCCCCACGGGGGTCAATGGAGATACGGGGATGATTCATGGGACTTCTATTTTAGCCAATTTGACTCTTTCTTTAGGATTTCCAAAACTTGGGCATTTTCTTCCACCCGGAGCGGGGAGGCGAGGGGAGTTGATCAATTTGGATATTTCTCTACCTCCACGATTTAGAAAAGAAGGAGATAAGTTTCTTTTAACAAAAGCCCCTATGAGTGCTCTGATTAAAGAGAGAGATCGCTATGGGCATAAAAACTCCTTTGGACATACTCTTTTGATTGGGGGGAGTCCGGGGCGCTTAGGTGCCATTGCCATGGCGGCTCGGGCCTGCCACAAAATGGGAACAGGATTAGTGACCACTGCTACATGGGAGGAATGCTTTGACTCTCTTTTTACTAAATTGCCCAACGAAACGATGTCATTGCCTCTTAAACTCTCGGGTCCAGAGTATGAAATTTATAAACAAAATCTAGATCATTATACAAGCATCGTCATCGGCCCAGGACTTGGAGTCTCTGAGAGAGGGAGAAACTTAATAAAAGAGTTGCTCTCTCTCTATCATGGGCCCATCGTAATTGACGCAGACGCTTTGAATCTTATTGCAGAATACCATTTGCATGATTTATTGATAAATCGTGCAAATGCTCCAACCGTGCTCACGCCTCATCCCGGTGAGATGGCTCGATTTTTAAAACTCTCCAAAGAAAGTATCAAAGAAAACCCAATTCAGTCCGTGCGTGAGGCAGTCCAAAAAACCCACGCCATTGTGGTATTAAAAGGAGCGGCGACGTTGATTGGTTCTCCAGAGGACCATCTCTACCTCAATCATTATCCCAATGATGGGATGGCCACGGCTGGCAGCGGGGATGTTCTATCCGGAATGATAGGAGGACTGTTGGGACAAAAAATGGACGCCTTTCAGGCTACGCTTTTGGGTGTGTTTGTCCATAGCTTAGCAGGGGAGTTTGCAGCCAAGAGCTTTGGCCATAGGAGCATGACAGCGCCTGATATTATTGATAACATCAGCCATGCCTTCAAAGAGCTCAAAGCCACTTCTGATTCCCACCTCTCTGTGGAAGCACGTACCAAATTGTACTGAAGCTCAATTTTCAAAAATTGCTCTGGAAATGTGCAGTGAGATTTTAAGTTGTGATCGGATTTTATTGTCTGGCCCAATGGGAGTAGGGAAGTCTACTTTTGCAAGAGCTTTACTCTCTTGTCTTAAAGTAGAACCCACCCCACAGGGTAGTCCTACTTTTTCTATCGTCAACGAATACGATTCTCCACGTGGGAGCATTATCCACATGGATCTCTACCGCATCACATCACCAGAGGAAATCGAAGAGAGAGGACTTCCTTTCTACTTTTGGGAGAAAAAAGCCATTATTTTAACAGAGTGGCTGGAGCTCTTTCCAGAATTGAGAACAGAGATCTTAAAGCAATATTCTTTCGGAAAATGGCTGATAGAATTATCCTTTATTTCTGCCCCCTTAGTAAGAGACCTAAAAATTTCTAGAATTTAATAATAAATTTGCTCAACTAAAACGAATTTTATCCGATCAGTCTAATACGGAACGTTTTATTAATTTTAACCCGAAAGGAATTTTCTTATGAAAAAACTCGCTCTTATTTTTTCTACATTATCAGTGTTGTTGGTCTTTTTAATGGCCCAAGTTAGTTGCGGCAAAAAATCATCGACTGACTCAGCTGCAACTACAACGACATTGCCGACCCAAGTGTCTACCGATGTCAATTAATTTTAAAATAAATAAAAATTTTAGGAGAATAAAATGAAAAAAATATTTTTACCGATCTCTGTGTTCTCAGTGGTGTTGTTGAGTGGTGTTGTTGAGTGTTGTCGTTTTAAAAACAAATAAAACAACAACTCTAGTTGATTCAAAAAAGTTGGCCCAAGCGGAAGAGCTTTTTAGCATGTTAGACAGTAAGCTAGCTTTTGTTGGGCAAGTGATGGCTGCTGAGGAAGGAGACGCCACTTGTAATGGTATGTCTCAGGCTGCCTGGACGGCATGTCAAACAGCCAATGGTGCATATTTGCATGGCGCCCTTAACTTTTTTAATAATACACTTTGTATGTTAAATAAAGGCTTTACCTCTGAGGTCGAATCTGCACTTTGCCATTTTTCAAAAAGCATGGCGATGAACCCCGACAAGTCAACTTCTCAGACTATTACAAAGACTTTTGGAGGAAAGACAGTAGCTTTGAGCATCGCTCCCCCCACAGAAGCTTTTGCGATAGCGGCCGGCTATGACGCAAAAGCAACAGTGGCGATCAATGGAACAAACTTTATGATTTTATACTGGGGTGGGACTGATAAAAGCTCGAAGGGGTTTTTAATTCAAGGAGCCAGTGGATTTGCTATAGGCGAAAAACACCCTTCGTACATCGAGTGGAGTCGAACAGACGCTACCAACCAGTATGTAAAAGTTTTTGTAGGGAGCTTTACAACTACCTATTTGGCAACCGTTGGGACAGGATCAAAGGACAACCCAAAGGGTGGAGATCGGGCCATGTTTGGGAAAGCAACTTATAATTCTACCACAAAAGCAACGACTGCTCAGGTTGTCTTAATCGAAGGACAAAGAGGAGCTGGAACAGCAACCACACCGGCATGCTATAGAATGTTTGCCAGTGGCACAAAAGACGACACGGTCACTGTTGCAAAAACAGACAATGCACATTCTTCCACGGGACATGCTGTCACAAGCACCTTTAAAGACAAGACAGACATGGATGCCTTTAGCGAAAAAGACAGTAAGACTTTAGCAAATGGCACAGGAAATCTAGGAGCAGGACTATTCGGGACCCTTGTGATTGCATTTGATAAATCCTGCAATGATGTCAATGGAGCAGCTTCAGCTGGAAAACCCTTTGCAAGTAGCGATGTCAACTTTACTGCTGTAGTGGCTGATATTTTTTAGATAGGTAGTGCTTAAAAGTTAGCGTTATTTTTAAAGAGTAGGTTCTCAAAAGAGAACCTACTCTTTTTTTTATCTTTCACTTAAAATTAAAAAATTTTATCTATACAGCCGCGAGTTAAGCTGCTTTTCTAAGAGAGGGCTTGTTCATGAGTGCGAGGGTTTCGATGAGTGTAGGCCTGACACTTTTGGCGGAAATAACTGCCAAAACTCCGCGGCAGGCAGCGAGCTCGCCCACTCTGAGAAGTGCAAGCCATTCGTTTTGATTGATCCCAAAAGCCCCTCGGATCACATTTCGATTGCTCATGATATTGGTCATTGTACCGGGTGGAGAAAATTCTACAAATCCTGTTTTGACAAATAAGTTCCAAACTTCTGGAACTATACGGGGGTCCCATTTCAGTCCTGTCCAAAGGAGGAGTCTTTCTTGAGGTTTGACAGTAGCTGCGCTCAAGAAATGGGGTATCGAAGCATCTGAGGAATCAGATTGAATGGCTAAAAATAAAATACTGTAGGCTCCTGCGCTAAATAAATTTTGTAAGCCTAATGCAAGGGAGTCTTTTTGAACATCAAGCTCGCCTAGATTCCAAACAACAGGTTGCGTAGATTGAGGCTCGGTGGCTAGTTTTTTGACTCGGGGTTGAATTTTTGGAGTTTTGGTCAGATCTTGAGTGACTTGAGGTTTGGGCAATAGTTTTTTCTTTTTTGAAACTTCAGGTGGCTTTTCGCCCGGTCTGAGTACGACTTCGAATTCCAGTCCAGAAGTATCTATCGACTCGATCGAAATTTCCCCCTGTCCTTCTTGAGGCATGGAGTGTGGGGAGAGGGCTTGTTCTTGTCTTTTTTTCCGATTGAGTAGATCCTCCAGGGGTAAATTAGACTTACTTTCTTCTAAGTTGTTGATATCTATCTCAATTTCTTTTTTATGCCCCTTTTTAAATGGATCCAAGAGTAGTGCCCCCTTTGTCTTAAGCATCGGTTAGTTTTGATGGGTATATGAGTCTTTATTTTAAAAAATAAAAGGGGACTAAAAAAAACTGGAATATTAGTTGACGTAGTAACTACGGCATGGTAACTCTGTCACTAAGATTTGCCAGAGAGATATGATTGAGAAAACCGCCTAAGAAATAAAGGGAGAGAAAAACATGAGACTGACTTCAAAAGGACGATACGCAGTAAGAGCTATATTGGATCTAACATTTAATTCGAATGGAAGACCTGTTCGTTTGCAAGAGATTTCTACACGCCAGAGGATTTCTCTCCATTATTTAGAACAGCTTTTTCGTAGGTTGAGAAAAGGCACTGTTGTAAAAAGTGTGCGTGGACCAGGCGGTGGTTATGTACTTGCTCGCTCCATGGACGAAATTACGATCAAAGACGTTTTAATTAGTGTGGGAGAAAATATCAACCCCGCAAGAGATCTCGTAGGATCGATTGACAGCAAAAGTGACACAGTCGAATTTGTTTTGACTAAGAATTATTTTGAAAATCTGGGACAAATCATGCAAGAGTACCTCGTGACAGCCTCCGTTGGAGACCTTGTGAGAAAAGCAAGAGGCACACAAGAGCTTCCAAAGGGAGCTGCTAAAGCCGAAGGTATACATGCACCCGCAACGCAGCCCACACAGCCAAGCAAAGCCCGCGACCTATCTTGATTCGAATGCGTCTTATCCTCTATGTCCCAGTGTTTTATTGGGATTAAGGGGCTTTCTTCGATCAGAGGTGATTGGAAATCCTTCGAGCATTCATTGGCACGGTAGATCGTCCAAGCGTCTCGTCACAGAGGCTAAAGAAAAAATAGCTTTGACCTTGGGTCAAAATATTGATTTAGAACAAATTGTTTTTACTTCCTCGGGTACTGAAGCCAATCAGATGGCCATTCGTTCCATTTTGGAGCCCCTATTTTTAGAAGGACAAAAACCCCATTGGATTTTGACTCCGGTAGAGCATGACTCTGTTATGCAAATGGAAAAATGGTGTACAGATAGGTCCGGGAAGGTCAGCTTTTTGCCTGTCGACTCAAGTGGGGTGCCCGCAATAGAAGCTCTAGAAAAACTTGTTACGCCAGAAACTGCACTGATCTCTTTACTTTGGGTCAACAATGAGACAGGAGTGATCACTCCATTAGAAAAATTGATTGAATTTGCAAAGAAGAAAAACATTAAAACTCATATAGACGCGGTCCAGGCCTGGGGCAAAATTCCGATCGATCTAAATAAACTAGGTGCCGATTATGTGAGTTTTTCTGCCCATAAAATTGGAGGATTGGCAGGGACTGGTTTTTTGTGGATCAAAAGAGGAGCTCGAGTAGAGCCGTTTCTTTTGGGAAAACAGGAGAAAAGCAGACGAGGTGGCACAGAAAATTTACTCGGGATCTTGGCTGCAGGCTTAGCGGCCACTGAGATTGATTTGAACAAAGTAAAATCCCAGGTGTTCCCTTTGCGAGACTTCTTAGAAAATGAAATAAAAAGAAGAATTTCTGGGATCACCATCAATGGCGAAGGCGCCGAGAGAGTTTCTCAAACTTTAAATATTAGTTTTGATGGGCTGGAGGGCGACAGTTTGCTCATGGCTTTGGATCTAGAGCATTTCTCGCTCAGTGCCGGATCTGCCTGCTCTAGTGGGGCATTAGAACCCTCTCATGTTCTATTGGCGTTAGGACGAACTAAAAAACAAGCTCTGGCATCTCTTCGCATTTCATTGTACCCTGGGGTGGTTCAGAAAGATTTAGAAAATTTTTTAAATACACTCGAAAATACGGTTTTTCGCCTAAGAAAAAAATGAAGAGGAAAAAATGAAACAGAAAGTTTTAGTTGCAATGAGTGGAGGCGTAGATAGTTCTGTCACAGCCGCTCTCCTAAAAAATCAAGGCTACGATGTTGTGGGTGTCCACATGCAGCTTTGGGACCACGGAAAAGCCAATCAAGACCGCTTTGGTGGACGGTGTTGCTCACTGGTAGACTCCAACGATGCAAGACGCGTCTGTGATAAAATGGACATCCCCTACTATGTTATTAATGCTCAAGATGTTTTTAAAGAAAAAGTGGTCGACTATTTTATTCACGAATACTTACAACAGAGAACACCCAATCCTTGCGTGGAATGCAATAATAAAATTAAATTTAATTACCTGTTTCAAAAGGCTGACGAATTGAGCTGCGAACTTGTGGCCACGGGTCATTATGCACAAGTGATGGCAGATACCACTTCGGATTCTGCAAGAATGTTTAAAGCAATCGACCCGCAAAAAGATCAAAGTTATTTTCTATTCGGCCTGGCCCAAAAAGCACTCAAAAGGACGCTGATGCCATTGGGTGGACTCAAAAAACTCATGGTCCGAAAGTTAGCTCTTGAGTTTGGATTGTCGGTTGCTGAAAAACCAGATAGCCAAGAAATTTGTTTTATTGCAGACGAAGGTTACAAAGGATTTTTAGAGGCCCGAGTGTCCCCGGACTTACGCCCCAAGGGAACCATTCAGACCAAAGAAGGAAGCATCGTGGGAGAGCACCAAGGTTTGCATCGCTATACTATTGGACAAAGAAAGGGGCTCGGCTTGTCTTCCAAAGAAACAGAAGATTATTTTGTTATTGGATTTGACAATAAACGACAAGCTCTGATTGTGGGGAAGGAGTCCGAGCTTTACCAAAAAGCACTTTTAGCCACTGGAGCCAATTGGATTCGACCGATCAAAGGACTTCATGCCTTTGAGTGCAATGCTAAAATTCGGTCCCGGCATGAAGACGCCGCCTGTCGGGTCACTCTTTTTGAAAATCAAACTCTTTCTGTAGAATTTAAGGAACCTCAAAGAGCCATCACCCCGGGGCAAGCCATTGTTTTCTACGAGGGCGAAGAAGTCTTGGGTGGAGCTTTTATTGATCAAGTGGGTCTTGTCGAACCCGCTTAAGAAAAAAAATTTATGCATTACGTGATCAAAACTTTAGGATGCAAAGCCAACCTTTTTGACAGTGAATGGCTTGAGGGACAGCTGCATGCAAAAGGCTGGGCTCGTGCTTCAGAAAAAACTGAAAATGAAAGTGTAAAACTGTGCATCATTAACACCTGTACAGTCACAGACGAAGCAGATCGGCAAAGTCGCAAGATGGCCATCCAAATTTCAAAAGAATTTCCAAATGCTAAAACGGTCGTCACTGGTTGCGCCGCAGAAGTGAACCCAGAGCAGTTCTCAAGCATAAAAGAAGTGCATGCGGTCATTGGAAATAGAGACAAGCCCCGTTTTGTGGAGTATGTTTTTGAAGCCTTAGAAAATCCCACTGACCTCAAACTTTTGGGAACAACTCAAGGCTATGCAGAACTTCTCTCCAGGCATCCTTTGGATCGAGAGTGGCCAGCATTAGAAGGGATAGATGTCGACCCTCTGCGAACTCGCTCTTTCCTAAAAATACAAGAAGGCTGCAATTCGTTTTGCACATTTTGCATTATCCCCTATGGAAGAGGACCTTCGCGGAGTTTAGAAATTTCAGTGGTGGTCAGGCAAATTGCACAACTTGTTGCAAATGGAGTAAAAGAAGTTGTTTTGACGGGCACTAACTTGGGGGATTATGGAATGGATTGGAGTGGTTCATTTCAACTGACTCAGCTTTTAGAAAAAATATTTAGAGACACGGAACTAGAAAGAATTCGAGTGAGTTCCTTAGATCCCACCGAAATCACCCCTCCACTCATTGCGCTTCAGCGCAATGAGAAGCGATTTTGCCCTCACTTTCATGTGTCATTACAGAGTCCACACTCGCGGATTTTAAAATTAATGAAAAGAAAATATGGCAACAAAGAGGTCAGAGACTGTCTAGAAAACCTAAAATCATGTTTTGTTGGAATGGACTTAATCGCAGGATTTCCGGGAGAGAGTAAAGAAGACTTTGAATGGACTGTCAGGGAGCTTGAGGCATTGCCGTGGAGCAGACTTCATGTCTTTCCCTACAGCGAACGAAAAGGGACCCCTGCCACAAAACTGCCAGCCTCTGTACCTCCAGAGGAGAGATATCGAAGAAGCAAAGTGCTAAGGGATCTCAGTTTAAGCAGGCTAAAGACGCACTACGAAAAGATGAAACTCAGCTTGGGTCTCAAGAAAGTGCTTCTAGAAGCACCCATCAAAAATGTACAAAGCAAAACTCCGAGTGATAAAGTTTGGATTTCCGGTTATAGTGAAGAATATCTGAGATTTCTATTTTTAATCAATAAAACGATGTCAGATCAATTAGTTAATCACATTGTGACCGCCGAGGTGAAGGAAATCTGGGTGGATCCAAAAGCCCAAGATGTTGCTTTTATTGGAAATTTTAACCACCCCACTTGACAGGTAACTGACTTTTACTGTAGACCATTGTAGGCGTTTTTTTTATGCAGTACGAAACTCTACAAGAAATCATTGGCTATCGCTTTGGCGATCGTTCCATATTAATTCAGTCTTTGACTCACACTTCGTATGGCCATGAGTTTTTGCAAGATAAGCCCTTTGCTCTCAGGGACAATGAGCGCTTAGAGTTTTTGGGCGATGCGATTTTAGATGTGATTATTTCTGATATTTTACTCGAAGCTTTCCCAAACGGCTGCGAAGGACAGCTTTCTAAAATGAGAGCAGCCGTGGTAAACGAAAAAACCCTGACGGATGTGGCAAAATCTATCGAACTGCAGGGTCTCATCAGGCTTGGAAAAGGCGAAACTCAAACTGGAGGGCATCTCAAATCCTCTATTTTATCAAGTACGCTTGAGGCCCTGATTGCCGCTATTTATTTGGACGGAGGGTTCAATGCTGTTTACCCCGTGGTGCGACATCTTTTTTCTCATTTTTTTGAAGAAGAACGAGAACTCATTTCTTTTTATGACCACAAGACGCAACTGCAAGAAATTTTACAGTCTCGGTGGAAACTCACTCCAAACTACAACCTCCTCAAGACTTCTGGACCCGATCACGCAAAAATTTTTGAAGTCGAAGTCCGGATGAATGGCCAAAGCTTGGCCGCGGCCTCAGGCAACTCTAAAAAAGAAGCGGAGCAAAATGCTGCAAAATCTGCCATTGAAAATCTCGGGTGAGTATATAAACAATGAGTAAATCAGGATGGGTGGCAATCATCGGAAGACCCAATGTCGGAAAATCCACACTCCTCAATCAAATTTTAGGCACCGAGCTTTCTATTGTGACCCCCAAGCCTCAGACAACACGGAATAAAATTAGAGGCATTCTCACCGAGTCCCAAGGTCAAATTGTTTTTGTAGATACTCCTGGAATCCATCGAGCTAAAAAAAATGGGTTTAACGAATGGATGGTCGAGCAAGCCGAAAGTGCCATCAGTTCTAACGAAGTGACTTGGTATCTCGTAGACCCCACAAGTGCGATTTCGCATGAAGAAATTATTTTGGATCGGCTCAGGCAGGTTAAAACACGGTTGTTTCTAATCGCTAATAAATTAGACCTTGTTAAAAAACATCAGATAGAAAAAAAACTCGAAAGTTTTCTTGGCCATCTGTCTTCTTATGCTCAAAAAAATGGATTTTCATTGGATCCTATCTTTAAAATCTCCGCTCACACGCAGGAAGGTGTTGCCGAACTAATGAGAGCCACCTGGAAGCATTTGCCAGAGGGACCTCTCTTCTTTGAAGACGAAGACCAGATTTCAGATCGACCGGTCCGTTTTTTTGTAGGAGAATTTATCAGAGAGCAGCTTTTTTTACAATTGGGCGAAGAGATTCCCTATAGCTGTGCAGTCGAAACGACCTGCTTTAACGAAAAAGTCAAACCCACTCGGATCGAAGCGACGATTTTAGTGGAGAGAGAGAGCCAAAAAGGCATGGTGATTGGACACGGGGGCAGCAAAATAAAATCTATCGGCCAAAAGGCGAGAGAAAAAACAGAGTCTTTTTTAGGCGAAAAAATTTTTCTCGGTCTAAAAGTAAAGGTTCTAAAAGACTGGACTAAAAATAAAGAAAAGTTAAAGCGGCTTTATGATTGAACTCCCAAAAATTGTTTTTATCGGACGTCCTAATGTCGGGAAAAGTACTTTATTTAACCGTCTTTTGGGCAAAAAAAGGGCCTTAGTCCACAACTTGCCCGGAGTCACTCGAGACCGAATGGAGGCTCAAACCGAGTGGTGTGTGGAGGGTCAAAACTACTCTCTTATTTTAATCGACACAGGTGGGCTGGGAGGAGAAAAACTCAGTCACGAAATCACGAGCCAAGTTCAAAATTCACTTTTGAAAGCCGATGCTATTTTGCTTCTTTTTGATGCACAAACAGGTCTCACTCCAGCAGACCGTGATATTTTGAAAGAATTGAGAGAATCGCTATTAAAAAAATTAAAACACCAACCTCCTATCTTCGGCATCGTCAATAAAGTAGATGCAGAATCTCACGAAGCACTCTATTTCGACTTTTTTTCAACTGGACTAGACTTGTTGATGTCTGTTTCTGCAGAACATGGGCGAGGGATAGAAGACCTCAAAAAACAAGTGATAGAATGTGTTTGCAAGGGAAGAGTCCTAAAATACGAAAAAGAAGATTTGAGTCAAACGCCGAAAATCGCAGTTGTCGGGCGCCCCAATGTGGGCAAAAGCACCTTTGTCAATGTGCTTTTGAATGAACAACGCATGATCACGAGCCCTGTTGCAGGGACAACCATAGATGCTATCGATTCTTTAGTCGATGTGCATGGAAAACCTTATCTCTTTATCGACACGGCAGGAATCAGGAGAAAATCTAAAACAGAACAAGGGGTCGAGGTTTTATCTTTTGTACAAGCCAAAAAAGCACTCGAACGCTGTACTTTGGCACTTTTACTTTTGGATGGTGAGAAAGGAATTGTAGATCAAGACGAAAAAATTGGGAGTATTATTGAGGAAATTGGATGCAGTGTGATTTTAGTTATCAATAAATGGGATACTCAAAAAAAGAATTTTAATTTTACAAAAAAAGAGGCCGCCAAACGCATTCGAGACGAGATGCGGTTTTTAAAATATGCACCTCTGCTTTTTATAAGTGCGCTTGAGAAAAAAGGCTTCGAACCTTTAGGTAAACTCATGGAGAGTGTTTTAAGGGAAAGAGCCTTCAAAGTTCAAACCCGAGAGTTGACAGAGTGGGTGAGGAACGAAGCTTTAATTTATAATCCTAAGAGTGCAAAGTTTTATCTCTCTCACCAGACAAGCCGAAATCCTCCCTCCTTTGCATGTCATGTCAGTGACCCAAAAAAAGTGACTCATAGCTTAGAGCGGCATTTGATGAATGCCATGCGAAAACAATGGGGATTTAGGGGCACTCCACTTCGGTTTCACTTTTTGCGCGGAAGTGGGCGCTAATTTCCTGGCTCTGCTGATTTCTTGACATTCTTTGTGATGGGTAAAATAAGTAGCCCCCAAAGTGCAGCTGCTCCCATCGAAATTCCAGAATAAAGAGACACCCCGGTGAGCCCCAGTCCATGAAGCAGCATCACCAAGAGCGAAGTTGCTCCTTTACTCAAACGATAGCCAAAAGTTTCAATCATTTGCTTTGCTCGGTAGCGTGCATCAAAGGAAAGGGGGATGTATAGGATTTCTACACATACTGGAAATAAAGAATAGTCCAAGGTTTTGAAAACTAAAAGGGCGAGTGCCGAAGTTTTAAGGGATGCAGAAGAAAATAAGAGTGCTCCTAATGTAAGATGAATGACGGGAATACTGATCAGAATCCATCTCAGTCCTATCCACGAGAGTAAAAGCGGCGCTCCAATGAATTGAAAAAAAGTGGCAATGCCATTGACTGTTGCATAAAAAGCTCCTGAATAAGAGGTTTGCAAATCTAGATTCGAGATTTCACTTTGCAAATAGGTCTGGAAACTGAGTCCTAAAACAGTAGAAACAACCTGCGTTATGACAATGAGTAAGAACAGGAAAACTAAGAGGGGAGTTTTTTTAAATTCTCCGATCCCCATCGTGTCAAATTGCTGGCCTTTTTCTAGACTTGGAACTTTAGGCTCGCCACATTTTTGATAGGCGAGGTGTGAAAAAAGGGCAGAAGGCAAAAAAAGGAAGGTTGCAAAAATCAGCAACTGAGCTGTGCCAAAATAAGTAGAGAATTTATAGATAAAAGTTCCAGCTAAAACAGCACCTAAGGTGGCAATGCCAAGGACCAGGCCGTTTAGTTTTTTTGCCGAATGTTCTGTCTGAGTGCTATTTAAGAACGACCAATATTGTTCGATGATAATGACAATATAAGCCTCTCTAAAAATATAGAGAAAACCTGTGGCCAGTTTACTCCCACTTTTGATAGTAAAAAAACACAGTAGAATAAAAAATCCAGAAAAAATATTTGAAAAAAGAAGTGTTCTCTTTGCTCCAAATGCAGTCAGGGTTTTTCCAAAAAAATAGATCAGTAAAAGAGTCCCAAAAGGCATGAGGGCCTGAATAAGAGGTAAGTTCTTGGCTCCGTAGGCAGCTTGGAATAAAGTATTAGACGGGCTTCTGACAAATTCGTACCCACCAATCACAAAAAAAGCAGCAGTGCCCATCAATAGAGCAGCCCAAATGTCTCTTTTAGGTAAATTTAAAAAAGTATGTGTTTTATTCATTCTTAGAGTTTCCTTCCGCCAGCATTACCTGGATCAAGTTTACGGGTCGTTTGACATGCATCAAACCTCTCAGCCTCGTTATGCGAAGCTCCCCGAGTCTTTAGCTTGGTTGTTTGTAGCACGGCTTAAGTCTCCTGACAGCTGTATAGTGGAGTAGCCGTGCTTAAATAATGCCCACAATAAACGACTTTACAATAGCATTTATTGTGGGCATTATTAGAAGATGCCCCATCAAAGAGCTCGTTATGGCAGTTCGGTCCTTCGGCGGTTTTTGAGGTATTGGCCTGTCATCGGCGTTTTAGGCGCAAGACAAGTGGGGAAAACGACTCTAGTCGAAAAGCTGCTCAACCTACAGAACTCAGTTTCGTTTGATGATCTTGAGCTTCGCAATGAAGCGGCTCGTTCCCCAAAAACTTTTTTGACCAAATATCAAATTCCCCTGGTTGTTGACGAAGTTCAAAAGGTGCCAGAGTTCTTTGATGCCATTAAGCTTAGGGTGGATCAGAAAAAAATTCCAGGCTCCTATCTTTTGACAGGATCGACTTCATTTTCTTCAAAAATTGGAATTCGAGAAAGTCTTACAGGCAGGATAGGATTGATGAACCTTCTACCAATGACCCTGGGCGAAATTTACCAACTAAAATTTTCCCCAATGCATTTTAGAAATTTTCAAGATCATAAGCCAAGAGTAGATATTGAAAAAGTAGTCACAACACTGCTTTCTGGTGGTATGCCTGTCCCTGCTTTTACAAGAGACGAAAAACAAAGGAGCCTTTATTGGACGTCTTGGTTAGACACAACCCTACATCGTGATTTGGCGCGGCTTTTTCAGCGCAACTATGACCCAGATTTTGCCTATGCACTCCTGCAAAAAATAGGATCACTATTGTTGGCTGGAGAGCTTCCTACCCTCAAGCATTTTACTTTTCCTGCACGCAAAGTTCGCACCTACTTTTCAGCAATGGAAGATATTTTTCTCTTAAAAAAGATCTCCTGCCACGAAGCTGGAATAGGAAAAGAAGTATGGCTTTTATTGGATTCTGCATTGGCACTGCACCTCATGAAAACCCATCATGGGGAGGGAGCGATGTTGACTTTGGCACGGCATTTTCTTTGGAACGAATGGATGTCTCAATACGAGTACCAGTCTAAACGATTGTTGCGTCATTATTATAAGAGCGCACAGGGCTCACCCGTAGATGCTGTCATTGAGGGGATTCCATTTCGAGTAGTCCCAGATGTTGTTTCGGTCACCCGGCACCTTAAGTGGGAGGAGCGACCACTCCTGGGTGCGATGAAGAAATTAAAATCAAATGTAGGGTACCTTGTCGCCCCCATCGAAAAACCACACCTTGTAAAAAAAGGAGTAGGCATTTTGCCCTGGTCGTATTGGAGTTAGGGCTTGTGACGAGCCCTAAGTTTATTTTGGCTCTGCTTTTTCTCGCTCTAAACGAGCAATCCACCTCTTAAAATCCTCTGCCATTTCGGCTAGAGTTTTGCC
>CAZBEI010000089.1:0-13932 GCA_964490895.1 uncultured Bdellovibrio sp.
CGAATAAATGGCCAAACAAATGGCCAAACAAATGTAATGATTTTTTGTATCAAGTTCTTACCCTGTGTTGATCCTTTTATATATGATCCACTATGGATCAATATATTATGATCCACTATGGATCATTTTATTTATGATCCACTATGGATCAATATATTATGATCCACAGTGGATCAATATTTTAGCCTGTTCTTTGAAAATCACCTCAATCTTGTTGGGATGAATATTCTTGCTCACAATACCTTCTCCAAAGGAGGCATGGTTCAGTTTATCACCCAATAAAAATTTTTCTTTCATCGAATAGGTTTTTAGGGGAGCGTCTTTATGCACGTTCATGATTTTTTCCCACTCCAATTCGGTGACGGGGGCGCCCCCTTTTGGAGTATCCGAAATTTTTTTGGGTGCTTTGAAGGCATGTTCCTCCTCGCATGTATAGCACTTTACTTTTGTGGCTTTGTCTCCCTTCGTTTCAAGGATCATATGATCCTCGTTAGATTTGCATGATTTGCAATAAGCCGGAACTCCTTTCCCAATTAGCGAGTCATCGGTTTCGGGATGTTCTGGTTGCTCTAGGTTTCCTGGGTCTACTTTGGCCATTTTCTTTTCTCCTAAAAAATCGTTATAGTAACCATTCCTATGGAAAATCAAGTGTGTAAGTCAAGGAATAAAAAAACCCGAGCAAAACTCTTGGATAAGGCTCAAGAATCCAACAAAGGGCCTGGGGTTTATCTCATGAAAGATCGGGATGGAAAAATTCTCTATGTAGGAAAGGCAAAAAATCTAAAAAATCGCTTACAGAGCTATTTTCAGGAGGGTATGCATGAATCTTCTCGAACCACCCTTTTGGTCATGCAGGTGGCAGATTTTGATGTCATTTTGACAGAAACTGAAACCGAAGCGTTGATTTTAGAGTGTACCCTCATTAAAAAACATAGGCCCAAGTTTAATGTGCGTTTAAAGGACGACAAGGCCTATCCCTATTTAAAAATACAAGAAGGCGAACCGTTTGTACGGATTGAGTGGACTCGGAGGATTTTGAAAGATGGGGCGCGTTATTTTGGACCTTTTCCAACTGCGTTAGCGGCAAGGAAAATTTTGAATTTGCTTAATCTCACTTTTAAACTGAGAGATTGTTCTGACAATGCTTTTCGCCATAGGTCACGGCCCTGCATTTTATTTGAAATGAACCGCTGTAGTGCTCCCTGTGTTGGAAAAGTCTCAGAACAAGATTATTCGAGCACGATTCAAAAAGTGATAAGCATTTTAGAGGGAGAGACAGAAAAATTTGTTGTTTCTTTGAGACAGATGATGGAAGAGGCAGCCCAAGGGCAAGAGTATGAGCGGGCGGCAGAAATCAGGGATCAAATTAAAAATCTAGAAGTGGTCACGGCTCCACAGAGTGTGGATGAGGCAGGCTCTCATCGAAATCGGGATGTGGTGGGGCTCGCGCGCAGTGAAACTTTGGCGCATGCTTGTGCAATCGAAATTCGAAATGGAAAAATGGTCGCTGTGAAACATTTTTCACTTCAAAATACGGATGCTTCTTTGCGTGACGCTCAAATTCTTTTTGACTTCTTAGCTCAAAATTATTCTCGAAAGGAGCTGGTAGGAGAGGATGTTTTATCGGTACGCGAAATACTGCTGCCTTTGGCACCAGAAGAAGTAGAGCTACTGGAAAAAACTTTGAACCTTGCACTCCGAGTGGCAGAAACACCGCTCGAAGAGCAACTCCTCAAAAGCGCCCAGCTCAACGCTCAATATGCTTTAGAAAAAGAGCCCAAAGGACATGGAACTCAAGCGTTAGAAGAAGTCCAAAAAAAACTGCACCTTTTGCGGTTTCCCTATCGCATTGAGTGTTTTGATATTTCCAACCTTCAGGGCGGAGACGCGTGTGGATCAAGGGTGGTTTTTATCAATGGAATCCCTGAAAAAGTGGGCTACCGGCGGTATAAAATTAAAACCGTCCAAGGGGCCAATGACTATGCCATGCTGAGAGAAGTCTTTTTGAGAAGATTTTCTCACCCCGAAGAAGACTTGCCAGACCTGGTGGTTGTGGATGGCGGAAAGGGACAGTTGTCTCAAGTGGTCTCTATCCTCGAAGAGCTTTCGATCCAGGGAGTGGGGACGGTGGGTTTGGCAAAAGCGAGAGTGGAGAGAGATTTTCAAGCAAAAGAAGTGAAATCTTCGATGGAGAGAATTTTTATCCCAAACCGCAAAAACCCAGTTGTTCTCTATCCCCATACTTTGGCTTATAAACTTTTGACCCATGTCAGAGATGAGGCGCATCGATTTGCGATCAGTTACCACCGAAAGCTGCGAAGTGCGAACCACAGTGGGTCTGCTGGATAGGAATTTTTTTCCCCGTTAAATCCATTTCGAATCTACCGATAGGTCTTCTAGGAGGCCTCACACTCATGGACGATCTAGAAATGGACCAAGAAATGGATTTCAACGAAACTTTTAGGCAATTTATGGGCAACACCCAGGACGTCATTACGCGCTACACCCATTGCCACCTCTGTGGTGCCCACTTGCATTTTAGCTATTTTACAGATTTTACCCATAATTTTACGCACGAAATGGCTCAGTGCCCCGAATGTGGCACAAAGGCCCGAAAAGTACTCCACAAACTCCAGTAAGATCCCTTTACAACTCCAAAGCGCTCGGGGATATTACCTCCCATGAACTCACTCGAAGGCTTTTTGCCACCCCATGCTTTGGTGATGACAAAAAAACAAAAGATATCCTCCTTCAAAGACTCTTTGGAAAAAATTTCACATGACCTCAAAGATTGCACGAGGTGTAAGCTCTGCAAGGGCCGAAACTCCATTGTCTTTGGCGAAGGCAACCCCAAGGCAGAACTGGTTTTTGTGGGCGAAGGCCCTGGTGAACAAGAAGACCTCCAAGGCCGGCCCTTTGTGGGCAGAGCAGGGCAGTTACTCGATAAAATGATTGAGGCCATGGGTCTTAAAAGAGAACAAGTTTATATTGTCAATGTCGTCAAATGCCGCCCACCAGAAAACCGCAATCCTGAGCCAGACGAGATTGAAAAATGCAGTCCTTTTTTATTTCGGCAGCTGGATGTTTTACAGCCTAAAGTCATTGTGGCGTTAGGCAAGTTTGCGACACAGTTTTTCTTAGGGAACGAAGAAGCTAAAATTTCACAGGTGCGCGGAAAATTTCACGCCTTTCGAGGGTCAAAGGTCATGCCCACTTTTCATCCCGCTTATCTCTTGAGAAATCCGCCTGCTAAAAAAGAAGTTTGGGAAGATCTCCTCAAAGTAGCGAGCGAACTCTCTCTCAAAGTTCCAAAAAGGAGTGGGAAAAGTCCATGAAAATTTTGATTTTGTCATTCGTAAGTTTTTGTCTGCAGGCCGCTCCCCTTGAGCAAACTAAAAAAGTATTTGTAGCAGAAATCCGTGGAACGATTAATCCAGGGAGTCTAAGTTATCTCAAAAAAGCTATTCACCAAGCAGGAGAAGAAAACGCAGAAGCACTCATTGTAGAGCTCGATACCCCCGGAGGGCTGGTCAGTAGTGTCAAGGAAATGGCTCAGGCCATTGATGTCTCAAAAGTGCCAGTGGTTGTTTTTGTGACTCCAGCTGGGGCAGCGGCGACTTCTGCGGGAGCACTTTTGATGCTCGCCTCGCACGTGGCGGCGATGTCTCCTGGGACTCATATCGGAGCTGCACATCCGGTGGATAGTTCTGGAAAAGAAATCCAAGGAGCGATGGGAGAGAAGGTATTAAATGACACCGTTTCGTTTGCAAGAGGGCTGGCTGAACTGAGGGGCCGAAATCAAGCCTTAGCCGAGTCTGTTGTCTCGCACAGTAGGAGCATGACCTCGCAGGAGGCGCTCGAGCGGTATTTTATAGAATTTTTAGCCACAGATCGCTTACAACTTCTAAAAAAATTGGAAGGCAGAGTGGTAAAGCTCAATAAAGAAGAACAAAAAATAGTGCATACAGAGGGGGCAGTGGTGACGGTGGTTTCGATGAGCTGGGGTCAGAAAATTTTAAATACGCTTGCCAACCCCAATATTGCAACCCTACTCATGGCGTTGGGAATGCTTTGTATTTATGTAGAAATTACTTCGCCTGGAATTCACGTCGCTGGAATCACGGGTGCGATTTCGATTTTAGTGGCTTTCATGTCCTTTCAGATGCTCCCCATACGAACGGGAGGGCTGCTTTTGCTTCTGCTCGGAATTGTTTTATTGCTCATTGAGCCCTTTGTGGTTTCTTTTGGTGCTTTTGCAATCGGCGGGACGCTTTCTTTTATTTTAGGGATATTGTGGATTTTTGATCCGTCCGAAACAAAACTCCAGATCAGTCCTGCTATTTGGGTTCCAGTGGCGCTGACTTTGGGTGGGGGGGCCTCTCTGATTGCTTTGGCGGCAGCGCAACTCAAAAGATCAGCTGCAAAAGCTTTAGCTCAAATGGGAGGAGGAGGAGCCTTGGGGCTTTTGGGTTATGTTGGAAAAGTGGAATCTGTAGATTCGGATGGAAAATCAGGGAAAGCTCTCATTCGAGGTGAGTTGTGGAATTTTAACGCAGATCGCAACCTTTGTGTTGGAGACTCTATACAAGTGGACAAAGTAGAGGGAATGAAGGTATTTGTAAGGCAAGCGACAAGAGAGTAGGAGTATTTTATGGAAATCTTATCAGGTGGTTTTTTGTTTTTAATTTTTTTAGTTGGAACTTTTTTATTTCTTTCAATTAAGGTTTTGAACGAGTACGAGCGGGGAGTGGTTTTTAGATTGGGTCGGATTATTGGGGCAAAGGGACCCGGGCTCATCATTTTAATTCCAGTTGTGGATCGAATGTTTCGCGTGGACATGCGAACAGTGACGCTTGATGTGCCACCCCAAGATGTCATCAGTCGAGACAATGTGACAATCAAGGTCAATGCTGTGGTTTATTTCCGTGTAGTGGATCCCAACCGAGCCGTAGTCGAAGTGGAAAATTTTTTGCTGGCCACATCAAAACTGGCTCAAACAACTTTGCGATCTGTGCTTGGACAGGTAGAGCTCGATGAGCTTTTAGCTTCGCGCGATAGCATCAACCATCGCCTTCAGACTATTTTAGATGCTCAAACGGAGCCTTGGGGAGTCAAAATTTCTAATGTTGAAGTCAAACAAATTGATTTGCCAGTCGAAATGCAACGGGCCATGGCTCGCCAAGCCGAAGCCGAAAGAGAACGTCGCGCAAAAGTGATTGCAGCAGAGGGAGAATTGCAGGCTTCGCAAAAACTCACAGAGGCTGCCCATGTGATGGGAACCAGTCCCATTACTTTGCAGCTTCGATACTTGCAAACCTTGCGTGAGATGTCCAATGAGCACACTACAACGATGATCATTCCACTCCCGATAGAATTATTTAAACCGTTTTTAAACCCAAAAGGATAACCCGATATGCTCAATGTGATTAAGGAACAAAAAGGGGATGTGTTAGTCATTCGAATGACAGGATCTATTGAGGAGTCTACTAATTTTGAAACTTTGATTGGCACTACCCCGAACGAAGTCCATGTCTATACAAAAGAAGTTCCGCGAATAAACTCGACTGGGGTAAAAGCTTGGATTAAGTATTTTGCTGCTCTACAAGCTAAAGGGGTAAAAATAAAATTTTTCGAATGCTCTACAAGTATTGTTCAGCAAATTAATTTGATCACAAATTTTACCTGTGGAGGAGAAGTGGTATCGATGTACGTTCCCTTTGCCTGTGGCCAATGTAGTGCAGAACTTGTGGGGCTTTATCCATGCACCACTCTCAAAGAAATGAATTGCGAAGTTCCTGATCAAAAATGCTCAAAATGTGGCGGGGCCGCAGCTTTTGACGATATCCCCGATGAGTATTTTGGGTTTTTGTCGCGGGAGCAGGAAGAGGAATAGTTTATTCATTGTCTTGTGGCGCTCCAGGCGGTGGGGGGTCAAAGGTGGTTCTTTTATTTTCTAATAAATACGACTTGAGAGATCTTTGTATGTTTTTGATGCTTTGAGCTCGCGAATATTGCCAGCGGCTATTTCTGCTGGAGTTTTTTTAGTTGTCTCTGTTGCATGGGCTGATAGAGGTGCTAAGAGCATGCTTGATCCAAACATAGATAAAGAAGAGGCGGCTTCGTATCCACCAGGACCAGTGGCAGATCCAGCAGCATCTGCTTTGGAAGTAATTTTAAAAACGATTCCTGCGCCAACCATCAGTCCAAGACCAGCAGTACTGACTAATAACGCCAATGCCGTGAAGTTTCTAAAATTTAATTTTATAGTCATAAATTTCTCCTTATAGTTTCACTGTTTAATAAGCAAGATCTGTGCCTATTTTAAATGCAATTAAAGGCAATGTTTTCAAAGGTTTTATAGCTTTTAAGTTGGAGTAGTTTTTCTGAAAATGACCAAAAAGTTGACAAAATCCGAATAGATTTTAAAAAAATGTAATTTCTCTATGAAAACATAAGGGTTTTTGAATTTAGATAACTTTTGTTCTTGTGTAAAATGCTTATGCACTCGCGCCTTCGAACTCCGTCTGTCAGAGTTTTCTCACATTTAAGGAATGGGTCGCTACTCCTCATTAAAAAATCTCTCCACGAAATAACAGTTTTACAAAATCATGAAATGGCAATACTTCAATTCCATCCTCGGTTTTAAATTTATTATTTCCAACATAAATAATAAATTTTTTGAGAACCTTGACTTTAAAGTTGTCTCCAAAGTTTCGAATGGCGCGTGCCCATTTTGAATCATACCCATCAGAACATTTTACTTCAATGAGGACTACTTCGGCGGGTTTTTGGTTTGTTTTAGTGCTGATTTGAATAACGAAGTCAATTTCTTCGTCGTCGTTTGTACGGTAATGATAAATCCCACGGTTTTTTTCAGAGATTTCATTGTAAGTGCGGAGTTCATGAAAGAGCCAAGTTTCGAATGCGTAGCCACGAGAGATGGAATTAAAGTCTTCGTACAATAATCCAGCACAAGCTCGTGCAACTCCAGGGTCGAAGAAATAAAACTTGGGACTTTCGGTTTCTCTGACTTTTAGTCCAGGAGTGTAAGCGGGCACTAAATATCCCAACCAGGAGTCCAGTAGAATAGTAAAATAATTTTCTGCGGTGGAACGAGGAATTTTTGCCTCCCTGGAGAGATTTTCAAAATTAAGGATTTGACTATTAAAAATTCCGGCTATTTTAAGAAATCGTGCAAAAGGTTCAAGCTTTCTGATCAACCCTTCCTGAATAATTTCCTCTTTCAGGTAGGTATTTACGTAAGCCAGAAGAGTTTGTTTCTTGGTGTTTTGCCGAGTAATGACCAAGGGAAGGCCTCCAAATTCCAATAAGGACTCAAGGGGATAGCGGGCTTGAAGTTCATGGGTAGAAAATTGTTCCATGTGCAGGGTAAGAGCTCTTCCTGCCAATAAATTTGTCCCTTCTTTTTTTAGTTTGCTAGCTGAGGAGCCGCTGAGTGCGAATTTAATCTTTCGAGTTTCCATGAGCAAATGGACTTCGTTTAATAGGGCAGGAAGTTTTTGGATTTCATCAATACAGATCCAATCGTTTTGCACTTTTTCATTGACTAACTTTTGGATGTTATGGGGTTCTCTTGCCAGTTCTAAAAAAAGCTTTTGATCAAGGAGGGAGAGTATCTGGTTTTCGTGAAAACTTTGTCTGAGCCAAGTGCTTTTCCCAACTCCCCTCGGTCCAAAAAGGAAAAAACTTTCTTCAGGAAGAGTGTAGTGTCGTTTATAGGGCTGCTTTGGCATGGCTAAAAATCTCCTTTTCTATACCATACCATAGATTTAGAGACAAAATCAATATCATGTTATAGGTTCCGAGGCTCCCTTAAGCCTTAATTGTCTTTATCTTTCCCCACAGCATAGGGGGGAGTTGATCTCCCGCAACCAGATAAACCGGCTTTGCGCTGGCAGATGGTTTTTGAGCGTAGATTTTAGAAGGCAGGAGGCCTTCGCCTTCGAACTCAGTGAGCCAAAGTTTTCTCACATTCAAGGAATTGGTCACAAAGAGTTTTTGGTTTTTTAGGTTTCGTGATTTTTCTAATTGAGCGCCATATTCGAAGGTGCTTAAGACTTGAGTGTTTTTGCCTTTCTCTATTTTTTCCATCTCCTGAAAGCCGATTTCTTTGGAGTATTTGTATTTTTTTCTCCCAGGTTCTCTGAGAGAAAAAATAAGAGAGTAGGTTCCATTAAAAAAACCTTCCTCTAGTCTGTTTAAATCATGGATGTCGAGCTCCAAGATTTGAATCGAAGTCGTTTTAAGCAGTTGATGACAAAAGGGCAGAGCGACAGAGATCATCCCCTCGAGAGTTCCAATTCTCATGTGTTTGGGTTCTGTGGTTTCAAGGAGTCCTTCGAGTTCTTTTTCGAGAGAGTGCATGAGTTTGGAATAAAGGGCGGAGAGCTGAAATGCACTCGGGGTCCATCCTGATTTTCTTCTGGCTTCGCGATCCAGTAAGGTAAGTTTGAGGTTAGATTCTAGTTTTGAGACAATACGTGAAAGCTGGGGTTGGCTCAAACCTACATGTAGAGAAGCAGCTGATAAGTTCGTGTAGGCCACCGATCGGCTCAGGACTGAGAGCTCGTAATGCAAGTGAAACATGCCGGTCTTATTAGCTTATTTCTTCATGCTTTGAAAGCATAATAAATTGTATATTATACATTTTAAATTTTAAAGGGACTGTTCTAAGTATGGGCCTGGCGCAGCAAGATTTGGGATGTGGGGAAAGCGCTTCAGTGAAGAGGGGAAATAGGGGGATTTGGGGGAAAAAGGTAGATTCTGAGAAATCAGGATCTACCTTTTTTAGTTTTATAAGTTCTGGTATGTTCCCACCTCATGTCAGATATCAAAGACTTTTCTAGTGATCCGTTTCAACAATTTCAAAAATGGTTTCAGAGAGCTCAGAGGTTTCAGGTTTTTCGTTTTCTTTACCCCTCCACCTTATTGGGTTTATCTCATGCAATGACCCTTGCAACAGCGACAAAGGAGGGAAAACCTTCTGCCCGCATGGTCTTACTCAAGGAGTATAGCCCCCGTGGATTTGTTTTTTATACGCATTATGAAAGCCGAAAGGCGGAGGAGCTCACTCAAAATCCCCAAGCGGCCCTTGTTTTTTATTGGGGATTTCCTCAGAGGCAAATTCGGATTGAGGGAAGTGTCAGTAAACTCACCCATGAGGAATCTTCGCAATATTGGAAAACTCGTCCCCGAGGGAGTCAATTGAGTGGGCTTGCGTCGCAGCAAAGCAAAGTCATTTTAAACCGAGAGCAACTCGAAGAAAAAATAAATAAAGTAAACGAAGAGTACCGGGGGCAAGAAATTCCCTGTCCCACAGTTTGGGGTGGATTTTGCCTAAAGCCAGAACTTTTTGAGTTTTGGGAGGGCAGAGTCAATCGCCTCCACGATCGCATTTGCTACACACAAAAAAGCACCCTTTGGGAAATGAGCCGGCTTTCGCCGTGATTGCTGCAGATCAAAATGTTTGAGAATCCCCTTGAGTGAAGTCATTTTTTCAGGGTTGTCTAAAACTTAGACAAAATAAAAGTCATTTGATTGAGAAAGTTTCTTAAAATGTAAGGAGAATTTCTACTCTATCTTGGTCTATGTTTTGCTTAAGTGTGTTGACAAGGGTGGATAGGGATGGAGGTGGAAAGTGAAAGCGTTTAGTAAAACAATCGTTTTAGGGGTTCTTTTTTTTTGCTCTGTGATGAGCCAAGCTGATTCTGTGCGTTCATTAGAAAATATTTTTTATGATGTAAGCACACCTGTTAGGACTAAGCTGCAAGTAGCTGGAGAATTATTTAGAAAAAATAGAGTTGATGTAAAGATGGTGGACGCAGTCATTTCAATTTTAAAAGAAGATTCGCACACAGAAATTAAATTTTTATCAGCAGATGCATTAGTGGAAATTACAGATAATACTTTTAAAGAGAAAATTTCGGATGCTTTCCTGGATGTTTTAACCAGTGCCTATTATGGGAGTCTTGATCAGAAGCTTTACCCAAAAATGGTTCGCTCCCTGGGCCGGTTAGGTGTGATGAACAAAAAAGTCATACATGCATTTACAATGGGGCTTTCGTACTATACAAACGATGAAATTCGAAAGACAATTCGGGATACAATTGAGAGTTTTGGTTCTTATGCGTTTGAGGACTTGAAATATTATTTAAATCATGAAAATGATCCAAAATTAAGAACTGAGATTTTGTTAATTCTTTATGCTTTGGGTCCAAAAAGTGACTACTTTACAGCAGATCTTCTGAAATTTTTTGATCCAGACACAACTCTAGGAAAAAATACAAGTCAATATAGTAAAGTTCTAGCCGTCCTAATCTTAGAAAAAATTGGAATTCGAAAAGATCCAAAAATCATTCCTGCATTATCTGATTTAAAAGCAAAGGATGAAGATCCGGTGATTCAGATCATCACAGATCGAGTTCTGACTCCTCCTCCTCCTCAAAAATCTATTTTTTATGAAGACATCGCCGCTAAAAAAGCGGACGAGTAATCCTTCTCTTTGTAATGCATTTTATGCATATTAACTTGTGCACTATGTATTTTCCAAATCAAAGTGCTTTGTCTATTTAATCCCCATGCGACGCAAGGTGCGTCGCAAGAAAAAACAAACAATACTGGCCCGGAGGGCCAGACATAAAAAGACCAGGAGGGTCAGACAATAAAAGAAAAGGGGATAATAAAATGAAACACTTAGTACTAGTAACCATGATCTTAGGGGCAAACACAATGGCTTATGCAGATGGATTTCGTTGCGAGAGCCGCGACGGAAAACTCTCTGTAAAAGTTTTCAATCACGTGATGGCCGAAGACGGCACACGAAATGGCGCAGTGATGGTGGTCTCTGACAACGACGTGCAATTGGGCCGAAAAACCATTGCTCGTTTTACAGATACAAAATCAACACTGTCCAATAGTGGCGCTCTTTACGAAGCCAAAGTAGACCTCCGAGTCTCTGGAAGCTCACGCAAAGGCGAGTTGATCGGTGGAACTAAATTGGGCGAACTCAAGACCCTCGTTTTAGAGATTGATTTCAAATACAATCGCCCAATCGAAGACGGCGAAGTGGTCGATGGAGTGCTCACCCTGAACAAAAGAAACGGTGAAGTTGCCGCTGACTTAGACTTAGACTGCACACGCTACTTGAAAAACTAGTCTTTAAATCTCTCAATCAGATTTAAGATAAAACCCAAGGGGATTCCGAAAAACCGGAGTCTCCTTGGGTTTTTTGTTTGTATTTATTGCTGGAAAGCTGTTACAGAGTCTAGCAAGGAGAGAGTGACAATGAAATACCTGATTATTGTGTTGTTTGTTGGTGTTGGTTTGACTTATGGAAATTTTTCCAGAGCTGAAACCAGAGCTGAAAATAGAGAAGTGAATGTTGGAAAGATTCACTCTGAGAAATGTGATAACCCAGAAAACATGAGGACTTATGGTGGACTTGCTTATCTCTGTGAAGTTACTACTGTCGCACCTCCAGCAAATTTTGTTAGAGTAGTGAAGCCGGACAAACTTGCCACTCTGGACCATGCTTGGAGACTAGATGACCAATGCGAAGTGAATGTCCAATCCACAGAAGTCGGTTATGTAATTGTCATTTCTCAGACAGGCAATCAGGCGAGAAGAAATCCTTTGACTCACGAAAAAGCACTTCGATGTATTGAAGAGGCATCAAAGCTCAAAGGCTGGGATAAGGAACTTGTTACCCTTGTTTCGGTGTCGGAGTAGCCTTTTGAGGCTTTTGCTGAGTTCTGCTAGAATCAGTTTTTCGAAGCGTTCCATATTTGAAAGTAAATTTAGCACTCACTTAAAAATTAGACTGTTTTTAAATATTACCTGACTTTTTTAGACTAGTATTATTATTCGAAAATAACATTTTTTAAATGTTCAGAGCAAAAATACCGAAAATCTATCAAACAAGGAGAGAATCCTATGAAAGGCTATTTAGTCTTATTTTTAGGGATAGGGTTACTAATGATAAATGCTAGTACATTTGGCGCTGGCATTACTAATTTAGCAGATCTTTATGCAAGTGGCAGTGGTGGGAGTATCAAATTAGGGGATATCTATGCTGATGCATGTAAGAATGGTGGCAGACCTATTTTTTGTAACTTAAATGCGGCATTTTGTACGCTAGTTAACGAGGAAAGGTTAAGAATCTACAATGAGTGCGAATGGAAAAAATGGCTAGAAACGAGAAAGTTAGATGTTGATAAGCAAAGGATAACTATTTTATTAGCCTTAAAAAGTAATCCTTGTGCCTATGTAACCTCAGGGAGAGAATTGTTTTTTTATGTTCCAGGAAATTTAATCATTTCGACCCCAAGTGGTCTTCCATCTCTACATATAAAGAAATTTATAAATGATAAAGATGTGAGTGAGTGGTTGCCAAACATAATCAGGGATTTAAATAATGGAACTTATCGAGAAAGACGCGAAGCATATGATTATTGTTTGTCAGAATATCTAACTAGAATCAAAAGCAATCCATGTAGAGAAAACTGTCTTTTGTTTGGTTCTGCTTTTGGAGGGTTTCATGCTTTAGTTTGCGAGGCTGAGGGAAAGCGAAACTGTCCACAGCTGAGCAAACTCCTCAATACTGTAAAATGTGCATTTGACTTGGATAACCAGAGTCATGATGGAGAGACTGTAGACTTTCAGTGTTCATCAGCGACACCGCAAAAAACTATCACTATGGAACCAGGCTTCAGAAATGGGAAATAAAAAAATCAGAATTAAGAATATGGTTTTATCTTTTATTGCTCTATTTGCTTATTCTGAGGGTGTTTATTGTGCTGATTGTGATAAACTTTATCCAAAGTGCCAAGTTCCAGCTGGTTTTTGCGAAGCTCGAGAAAAAATAAAAAAAGACTGTTTAGATCTGGCTGCTAAAGAAAAAAAAGCAGAAGACCAAAAATGGCTTCTCGGGTTTTTTGAAAACGAAAAGCAAAAACTTCTATCTAGTCCATGTGTGGATTCGCCCAACTTCTGTGATCAGGGCTCTCGACTTAATTTTGCTGCACATCCGTCGTTTGATTTTTATAAAACTTGTGAGGAATTAAATAAACAACTCAGCCCCTCCTTGGTTGTGGCGAAACGGAAATGTTATGCCGAAACACTTGAATTAGCTAAAGTTGATCCATGCCTTGCACCGAGGATAGTTCAATGTCCAAAAATTGTAGAAGAAGCTAGCCAGTGCGGCCCTTTTTATTTAGCAGCACAAGAGTTGTGTGATTCTGAAAAACTAAAAATAAAAAATGAAATAAATATATTTTCCTGTTTTTTTGATGATCAAAATTTTGAGAATGTAATGCGATCAAGTATTAGAAAATTTTATTGCGAAGTGAGAGCTGCAAAAGGTGAATAATAAAATGAAAAAATCTCTTATTCCTGTTCTCATATGCGCATTTCTTGGTCTTTATGCTGAGATTGTAAATGCTGATGATAAACCAAATGGACTCATTTTAAATAATATAATACCAGATAAAAACGGCGACTGCCTTCCTGTGATTTGGCCAAAGTTTGTAAAAAAAGAACGAGGTGCATGTAAAGGGGAAAAACAAGGGCCGATTAATTTTAGAGAAATATTAACTGCCAATAATTCAAATAATAGTCCAGAAAATAGAGACACTAATGACCCTGCTGTCAATTTCGCTACCAAGTTGCCGATAGTTACTCCAGTAACATCACAATCCGTAAATCTATCAGAGGTGGTAAATGTTGTTGTATTTAGCGATGGTAGAGAACTTCTAGTTTATGGTGATGGGGGTTCATATTCTGGCATCGCTGGTGCTCATCGGCATCATCTTGGTGCAAGGAGGGCGGGGCGGGCTCTCCGATGCGATGGGCGGGGGTGCGGCCCAGTCGCTCTTTGGCGGGGGCGCGGCCACCGCGCTGACGCGCATCACCGCC
>CAZBEI010000090.1:0-4897 GCA_964490895.1 uncultured Bdellovibrio sp.
TTTGAGTCATAAACTTTGCAGTTTGTTTCCCGCCGGGAGTGTATTCGCCCCCAAATTGTTTTGCGATGGCTTCCTTAAATCCGTCATATTGTGGAGCGTCTAATTTAGCCATGCTAAAAAGCATGATAAAAAAACCACACAGAAGTGTCATCATGTCGGCATAAGAGATCAGCCAATTAGACTCGTCATGACCGCCAGGAGCCACTTCATGGATTTCTTTTTTAGAGACGAAAACTTGTTCTTCTTCAGATTGTTTTTTTTTAAATTTAAATAGCGCCATTAGGCAGCCCTTCTAACCACTCGATCTTGAGGAAGTAAAAATGAATTTAAATTTTCTCGCATCGCTATAGGATTGACTTGAGATTTAAGCATAACGACTCCTTCTACGAGCATACGTCGCAAGGCCATTTCCTCGTGTGTGCGTTCCGTCAAATTCTCTGCAATGGGCAGAAATACGAGGTTCGCCAGTGCAATTCCATACAATGTTCCAATCAGTCCAATGGACATTGCAGGACCTATGAGTTTTTGACTGTCTGGCTGTCCGATTTTTTGCAGTAAACTGATCATTCCTAGAGTGGTGGCCAAAAGTCCAAACGCTGGCGGAAATCGTCCAATATTTTTAAACATATTGGCTTCGTGTAGATAGCGAGCTTCGATTGTTTTTATTCTTTGCTCTAAGGCCTGCCTGATTTCTCTTTCTGTCAAAACACCTGTGGCTACGAGCAAAACGGCTTCTTTCAAAAAAGGGTGTTTAATTTGGGGGAGGTACTCGTTGATGGCATTGAGACCCACGCTTGCTTTTTTGTTGAGCTCTAAGAGCTGCGTGATAGCTCCTTGATAGTCCACTTTGTTTCGACCGAGCACTCTCAAAATAAACACTTTAAATAGGGAGAAGACTTTCGAAAGGGGATAGCTGATACTCGAAGCCGCAGCTGTCCCTCCAAGAACAATTAAAATCCCATGGATGTCTAAGAAAAAGCTTAAATTATCTGTGGTGAGACTGAGTGCCGAATAAATGACTCCGGCTCCAAATAAAACCCCAAAGAGAGAAGAAAAGTTCATACTCTAAGCAGCCTCCTTTTTTAAAGCTGTTTTCCACAGTTGGTACTGACTAATCACGTAGTTGTCATCCAACTCCCTCAAACGCCCGACTAGATTTTGAATACAAGTCTCATAAAAGCGCATTTTTAGATCTTTAGAACGATTTAAAAAACTATTGAAAGACTCTTTTGAAATAAAAAACAAATAACAATCGGTGAGGGACCTCACGGTAGCAGAGCGAGGGTTGTCGTCGACTAAAGACATTTCTCCAAAAAAACTTCCTTCGCGGAGCTGTCCAACATCATAAAGTTCACCGCTCAATTTATTGGCTTTAAAAATACCTACTATTCCATTCAAAATAAGATAAAGCCCCCAAGAAAGCTCTCCTTCGATCACAATGTTTGCATAAGGCTCGCAAGTGACGCTCTTTCCAAGAGTAATGAGTTCAGTAAGTTCTGTCTCAGAAAAAGACTTGAGGAGTTTGACCTCCTTAAGCAGTTTGACACTGGGTTTGAGATTGGAGTCTGTTACCATCCTGCTACCTTTCTTAAATTATTTTCTTTTCCGGGTGCGACTTCGATAGGACCCTCTGTTGCATTTCCAAACATCCGCTCGTTTGTTTCGAGCAAGTTAAGCAAGCCCTCATTGGACATGACCTTCATTCGATTGATAATTTTTCTCTCGATATTTTGATAGTTTTCACGACTAAGAAGGCTGATTTGTCCAAGCTCTTCTTCGAGTTCAACCACAAGGTCTTTTGGGGATTTGACAAAAATCGTGCTTCGTATTTCAGGAGGAGCTCCCTTTAAAAACTGCAAGAGCTCATCATGCTTAAGACTTAAAACCACTTCTAAGAGTTGACCATCTCTCAAAAACTTTAGAGTATCTAGACTGACCAGCTTGCTTTTGATCGTTCGAGCACTGTCGGGATTGGTCGTTTCAAGGTTTTTAACCACTGTTTTTTGCGCTAAGATCCCAGATCTTTCTAAAAGGGTGAGCAGTACATCAGAACCCGGGAGAGACTCAGTGTTGAGTTTTGGATTCTCTCGTTTTTTGCGCTTGAGTGCATTGGCTACATTAAAAATATAATCTCGAGGTAAGTAGTCTATTCGAGAGAGCTCAGTGAGTAAGGCCATGCGCGTGTTTTCGTCCACTTGTGAGTAAAATTTAGCTCTCTTTTGGGGATCACATTGCGTGAGAATAATGGCTTTGACAGTGAGAGATTCGTTTGCAATGAGATCTCCAATTTGAAGTCCATCCATCTCAGCTAAAAAATCAAAATGATGTGTGGTTCGGCTGCCCATCACAACCAGTTTTCCTGCAACCGCCCTTTGGTGAAGTTTTTTAAGGAGATCTAATTTTTCGTCGTCACTGAGTTCAATTGGATTTTTTGCATAATACTCCATGAGTTCCGCCATGTCTCCTTGGAGACTGGGGTCTCGGAGCATGTCCATGACCACACTTTCTCCAAAAATATAAATATAGCTGGCTGTGGTTTCGACTCCTTCTTCGGTCAAAATTCGAGAAAAAACATATTTAGCGACCTTGGGAAGTTCCGAAAAAATTCTTAAAAGTTCGTCCCTCAGATTTTCTATTTCATATCGTTTTGTGATCAAAAGCAGTTTGTCTTCTTTAGAAAAAGAGGGGTCTGCTCTCATGTGTGTTTGTCCATGGTTGGGATCAGAAGTTAAGCTTTGGAAAACTTTGTATACACTCGAAGCCGTTTTATTTTTTGGCCAACAAGTTGCCATTGCAATAAAAAGAAGTAGAAATAAAATGGAGCAGGTAAAAATAAGTCCATAGACTTTAAACTTTTTAAGCTCGGCTTGAACTGCGTCTCCATTTTCGACACGCTCAATTTTTTCGATTCTCTCAAATCTCTCCTGACGAGTAGCTTGTTCTTTTTTGACTTCAGATGAGCTCTGTGTACTTTGTGAGGACTGCTTTGAGTCTTTTGTTTCATTTTTAGTCTGCTCTGCGAGAGATCTTTTTTTGGTATCCCAGACAAGAGTTTTTCCATCTTCGGTAAATTGCGTGGGATGCGGGAACTTCATGGTTTTAGAGTCCAAGTTTATATTTTTGTAATAGTTTGTTTTTAATTTTGCCATTTCTAAAATATTTCTCTGTTCCTCTGGCATAAGCGTATCGTCCATGAGCAAGGTCGCGGAAATGTTTTTAAGCCGAATGGCCACCCCACTCTCAAGGATAAACTCTCCTGGAGAACCGTATTGAGCTTCTTCTAAATTCACGGCTTCTGTCTGAAGCTCATAGTTTGTGAGCAGACATTGATCTGGGCAAAACTGCCGAAAGAGATTTTCGAGTGTGCCCCTGAACTGTTTCGAAATTTTTTCTTTGAGTTCAGCGATTTTTGCCGTTGAGCCTAAAGGCTGAGGAAAATGAGTGAGCTGGACATCTACTTTAACATGATAATCTAATGTATCTAAATACTGTTGAATTAAATCTAACAATTTACTTCTCGAAACAGGCCCCACCTGTTCGTCAATCAGAAGTTTGATCCTGGCGGACGAAGCAGAAAGTTGTGTGATGCTTTTAGGATTGATATCATCAAATCCAGGGGCAATTTCGTCAGGTATGGCTAAATCGACCGTTGTTGTGACACTCATGAGCTTGCATTCGTCATGACAAAATTTTTGGAGCACAGGTTCAATGAGATTTCTAATTTGAGTGTCAGTGTCTCTTTTTACATGATCAATCATTCCCACAGGGCTCGGCTTGGCATGAGCTTGTGCAAACGCAAACAGGAATAAAAAGATGATTTTATTCATGGCGAAGCCAAACTCCTCTTTTGTTGTTTTCTGTCAATGTATTGTTTTAGGGAGGTGTTCGTTGGATCTAGCTTTAAGGCTTGATTCCAAGATTGCAGCGCAAGATCTCTTTTTCCAATGCGATCCAGCAAAGTTCCTCTCATTTGATAAAGATTTGGATCGGTGGGATAGAGTCTGAGTAAGTCGTCCACTTCGAGTAAGCCTGCTTCAAAACGATTTTTTCGAAATAACTGTTTGATGTGATCAATTCCTGCCAGATAACTTTTGTCACCGTCAACAAAATTTTCTTCTGTAGGAACAAGACCTAAATCAGACTCTATTTCTCTTTGTTTACTTGCAGCTTGACTGTCCATAGCGTCTGACTTAAAATCGCGTGTAATTTCTCGATCTGTATGGCCTGGATTTCTGTCCTTATAACGGTCATCTGTAAAAGTTTCTGAGTCATTATTGGCTTCGTTTGACTTTTCTTCTTTGAAAGAAGGAGACATAGGAATTACAAAATCTGTAAGGCTTGCTGTACTCCCGGGGAGTTCTACTTCGATCGAACGATCCCCCTTTTTTGTTCTTAAAATAATGTTTTCGTGTTTTTGATTTTGAATGCTGCGATCATTTTCAAAAGGGTTGTGGATGGGCAAAGTGTCTTGAGATTTTGTATCGATTGCAAATACTTTTTTAGCGGTAGAACAGGAAGTAAAAAGAGGGGGTAAAAAACCTAACAAACACAAGGCAATAAAAATAGTTTTAAAAAATCGCTTCATTAAAATAACCCCTAAAATAACCCACTGATTCCAATTCCAATTTCGACACCAGAGAGAGACGAAGCTGTTGTTCCAATAAAAAGCGTGGCCTTCGGGCGGTAGCCCAAGAGTCCTGAGACAGCCCAGTGCTTAGCAAGCCTCCACTCATATCCTCCACGGACCAAGCCCCCTAAGTATCCAGAGGCATAGGTCCCCCCAATTCCAAGAAAAATATTTCCTCTGACAAGGTTAAAGTTTTCTTCGGGTCCAATAAAATTCCACGAATGCATAAAAAGGAGAGTCAAATTTAGTCCACTAAAGATCGAAGTCGTC
>CAZBEI010000091.1:0-40849 GCA_964490895.1 uncultured Bdellovibrio sp.
GCTAGGCAAGTCTGTTGAGCAGTGGGTGCATTATTTTCAAACACACAGGGTGGATTTCCTCCATGAGTAAAAGTTCCTCCTAGAGCTAGGCAAGTCTGTTGGGTTTGAGGACCGTTTTGAGGGAACTCACAAGACAAAACAACTCTACTTGCACCCACTAACTGCGTGTTGAGCTGAACTGCAATGTTTGCAAAGATCGTTTTTGACCCAATAAAAGAGCCCTCATTTTTTGTGGCCTCCAGATGCACATCTGCTAAAAAAACATCCGTGGCAGGAGTTGGCTGAAAATTTCGAACGTCTAATGTTGTAAGCTTGAGTCCTTGAGTGATATCCGTATCGACCTTAGCTAGTCTATTGCCAGTAGCTTGGACCTTAATTTCACTGAGCGCGATAAATGCACTTGGGTTGGCTGGATTAAAGGCTAGCTGAGGAGTGACGTTGAAAATGGTGGAACAATTCTCCGATTTAGAAAGAAAACTCCTCAAAAGTGCTGATAGATTTTGAAACTCTAAATTGGATTGAACATTCTTGGATGACTTGGTAGTAAACTGAATCATCGTTGCCGTTCCTAAAGCCACCACAGTCATGACACCTGCGGCAATGAGGACTTCTACAATGGTAAAACCGGCTCTTCTTATTTTTTTCATAAAACCGCCATCCTTAAATTTTATTCCCCATTTTAGTCAGTGAGATGGCCCTTTTAATTTTTCCTGCTTCTAAATCCCGCATGAGCTTGTCCCACTTGTCTCGGTAGGTCAGGTAATGCGCCTCCAAAGTATTGCACCTAAACAAAATTGCCGGAGTGGGCTTACTTATGTACTGGAGCTGCACCATCGTTTGCTCTAACTGTTTCCGTCGCTCCGTGGGAGGAAGTTTTTCGGCTCCTGAAATAAACTGATTGTAGAGATTATTGATTTGTTCAATCAAAGGCTCTGCCCTTTGGACCAGCTCATTGACTTTTTCAGTGCCGCCCTCAATGGAGCCAAGCTTTTTTTTAATCCCTTGTCGATTGAGAAGTTCTGTCTCGTCTTTTTTCTTTTCCTCTTCTTCGGCTTCTTCTCTAAGCCTTCGATCTCTAAAGGACTCTTCTGCTTTGGGCATGACTCATTCTAACATGGAAGCCATTGAAAACAAGGAGCGATTTAATCTACTATTGAGGTTAAAAATCGTCAGAAACCGTAGTCATATGCTATGGGGTTTATAGGATAAACATAAAGATAAATATGAAGATAAAAACTCAATACTCCTGTCAAAGCTGCGGGTACTCGACTCCAAGATGGCTGGGACGCTGCCCCTCTTGCGAAGAGTGGAATTCTTTGACAGAAGAAAAACTGGACTCTCTGAACTCTCCGAACTTTAATGACACTCCGCAAAATAGTCTCTCGGCTATTCGAGAAAACTTTCAAAATAATTCCTCAAAACAAGCCCCAAAGTGGACCTCAATTGGCGACATTTACAAATCCGAGGTCTCTACACAAAAAAGACTTTCCACAGGAATTCAGGAACTAGACCGTGTGCTGGGAGGAGGCGTCGTTCCGGATAGTTTTATTTTGCTTGGTGGTGACCCTGGAATTGGAAAAAGCACGCTGCTCCTTCAGATTGCGAATGGTTTACTCAAGGCACAACCCCAGCACAAACTCCTCTACGTGAGCGGCGAAGAATCGCTCGATCAAATTTCGGCTCGAGCTCAAAGACTGGGTGTTAAAAATTTCGACAATATTTTCCTCGCCTCAGAAACTCAATTAGAACAAGTGTTCTTGATTCTAAAAGAGCTAAGGCCACAGATTTTATTTATGGATAGCTTACAAACTTTTTCGACTCAGTTCATTCCATCAGCACCAGGCAATGTCGCACAAATCAGAGAAGTCACTGCCCGACTCATGACTTTAGCAAAATCTGCAGGCATTGCGATCTGGATGGTTGGACACGTTACAAAAGATGGCAACATTGCTGGCCCTAAGGTCGTCGAACACATGGTGGACACGGTTTTATATTTCGAAGGAGATGGCACACAGAGCTATCGCCTCTTGAGAACAGTCAAAAATCGATTTGGCAGCACACAAGAACTGGGTGTTTTTGAAATGACAAGCCTTGGACTCAAAGAAATCTTGAATCCTTCTTCTTTCTTTTTGACAGAAAGAACGGAAGCGATTTCTGGAACTGCAATCACGGTATCTTTAGAAGGAACTCGCCCCATCTTTGTGGAGCTCCAAGCCTTAGTGATCCCCAGCCCACTGGCCATGCCCCGAAGGACTTCGGTGGGTCTGGAAAGCTCAAAAATTTCTCTTTTGACAGCAATCTTAGAAAGACACATGAAACTGCCGCTTTCTCAAAAAGATATTTTTTTTAATGTCTCCGGAGGATTAAAACTCTCAGAGCCTGCCTGCGACCTTGCAGCTGCGGCATGCATTTTATCAAGTCATAGTGAAAAGGCTTTTTCGCCTCACACTGTCTTTATTGGCGAAGTCGGGCTCACCGGCGAAGTGAGATCTGTCCCGCAACTCGAGGTCAGACTACACGAGGCAAAAAAACTGGGATTTAAAACAGTGGTCCTCCCTCAAATGCCTGCAAAAAAGTTGGAAGCATTTTCAAATGGCCTAAAACTCGTCCCCATCTCCAAAATAGCTGAATTAAAGAAAATCCTCGATCTTTAGCTTCTAAAAATTATTTTTTTTGGTCCCTATCTAGCACTCTGTGTACAGCCCGCTCCCAACGCTCTAAAGCCTTTTGTCTTTGTCCCTCACTAAACTGAGGCTTAAACACTCGGTCTTCTTTCCAAGTTTTTTCGATCTCAGCGGAATCATTCCACAACCCCACCCCCAAGCCTGCCGCAAAAAGCGCACCTAAACTTGTTGTCTCAAGATATTTAGGCCGCCTGAGCTCGACTCCCACAATATCTGCCTGAAATTGCATCAATAAATTATTTTCTGCAGCGCCCCCATCAACGTTTAAGGTCCGAAGAGGCTTCCCTAAATCTTTTTGCATTGCACTTAATAAATCTGCATTTTGAAAGGCAATTCCCTCTAAAACAGCTCGCGCCATATGGGCTTTAGTAATTCCGCGGGTGAGCCCAGTAAACATCCCCGTTGCATGAGGATCCCAATAGGGAGCCCCAAGTCCCGTCAATGCTGGAACAAAAACAACACCCAGAGAAGTGTCTACACTTTGAGCCAGATTTTCGATCTCGCTCGAATTTTTAATCCAATTCAAACCATCACGAACCCACTGCACAGCCGCCCCAGCTATAAAGGCACTTCCCTCTAATGCATAAGTGTACTCTCCCTTTTTCAGCTCCCACGCAATGGTAGTCAATAGACGGTGTTTGCTTTTTACTGGTTTCGAACCAGTATTCAGAAGTAAAAAAGCGCCCGTGCCATAAGTACATTTTGCCATGCCTTCTTTGACACAAGCTTGCCCTAAAAGGGCTGCTTGCTGATCTCCCAAAATCCCGGAAATGGGAATCCCATCTGGAAGTCCAGGGACTGCTTTTGTAGTACCGAAAATTCCTACTGAAGGCTGCACCTCGGGCCAAATATCTTTTGGAACCCCTAAAATCTCACACAGTTCAGAATCCCAATCATGTGACTGTAAATGAAAACACAAAGTCCGGCTTGCATTACTGGGCTCCGTTGCATGTACTTTTCCGCCACTTAAGTTTGCCAGAAGATAACTGTCAATTGTTCCGGCAGCACATTCCCCTTTTTTATAGGCAGACTGAACTACACTCTCGTTCTGAAAAACCCATGCCGCCTTCGTTCCTGAAAAATAAGGATCGAGCAAAAGTCCTGTTTTATCTTGAAATAAAGGCTCAAGCCCCTTCTTTTTTAATTGAGCGCAAAAATCAGCCGTCCTTCTATCCTGCCAGACGATAGCTCTACACAGAGGTTGCAGCGTTTTTCGATTCCAAAAACAAAGGGTCTCTCTTTGATTCGTAATGCCAATGGCTCTTATTTTCTTAGGATCCACTTTCTCTGCAACGGCTTTAACGCACCAGAGCACTGTTTTCCAAATTAAAGATAAATCATGCTCTACAAATCCGGGTTGTGGAAAAAACTGCTCAAAATCGAGTGATTCTTGAGCAATTTTGTTTAGATTCTCATCCATCAAGAGGGCCGTAGTTCCAGTCGTGCCTTGGTCAATTGCTAAAAGATAATGCATACTTAATTCAATACTCCGTAGGTCAAAAAGGTTCAAGTAACGAATTTAAAAGCCCGAAAAGCTAAGAGATGAACTGGAGTATCCTTAAACCCATTAAACCCCTTAGACCCTTTAAGCCCTATTTAAGAAATAAAAAATACCTCTTTGGGATTTCATTTTTTTTAGCAACACTTGTATCTATCCTGATCTATAACGCAGATCTTTACTTTGCTCGCACTTCTGTAAAAAATTTGTCACTGCAGCTGGCCCGACAAATTGCAACACAAGCAGAGTCTTTAAGTCTAGTAGCTCAAGAACGAAATACTCCAGACCCTGTCGCTTGGGCCGCCACCTACCTCAATCAAGGCACAGAGCCAAAAGTTTTCGAAATTTCCAAAATAAAAGGCACCTCGTTCCAAGAAAGAGAAAATTACGGATTTTATCCACACGATCTTATTTTTAAATATTTCAAGATCATTAAATCAGAAGACCTCTCTGCTATTCAAATGGTCATCCATCTCAATTACAATGGCTTTTTAGGTTCAAAATCCAGAATGACCAACGATGCCTTTTTGCTCTTCTTTTTTCTTGGCTGCATTTCATTGATTTATTTTATTTTAAAACCTCACGACTTGCACACAGTAGAAGATTCCGAAAGCTTGAGATCAAAGCTCAAACCCTGGCTCCAAGAGGCAAAAAAACTACTCGCTTTCTTAGGAATTAGGATCCGTGATTTCTTAAAATTTGCAGAAAAAATCATCCAAGCGACTATCAAATCACGGGACTCACTCGAAAGTCTGAAAGAGCGCATCCACTCCGAGCTTTATGAAATGGAGGAGGGGAGAACGTTGATCCAAGAGGCCGAAAAACTGGCTGTCGACGCAGAGGCTAAAGTTCTAAATTTAATCATTGAAACAGCGCAGTGGGGTGACAAAGGAAAGGCTTTTAGCGCTCAGGCCGAAGAACTCCATAAACTTGTCCAAAAAATTCGTCAACTTTGTCAAAAAACAGAGTCTAAACTCAGGCATTTAGAAACTCAAATACAACCTTGGTCTACCGATTTAGATATTGCTTACCAATTTTTTAATGATGTAATGCAATCCTCCAATGAAATTCAGGGAAATTTGACTCTAGCCACAGCCTCCCTCAGCGAACAAGCAAAGCATATTCAAAAAATAGCAGGTGAGTTACAAATGACGAATGTGAAAAAATAAATTGCTTCACTAAAACATTTAAAATAGACTGACCCATTATGGATGGGAATTTAGAAAAAAAATGGTTCGTCTATCTTGAAGATCACCACGAAGGTCCGTTTTCCATACAAGAAATTGAATCAAAAATGACGGAGGGCAAAGTCCGCTCACAAAATTTTGTCTGGGCAGAGGGAATGAGTGATTGGGAACCCATGCCAACTGTTCCAGATTTCCAAAACTTGGTCCAAAAACTTGAGCCTCCCATTAAAGAGGTCTCTCCAATCGAACAAAAAGAAGAGCCCTCTTTCTCTTTCAAGACGAACTTAAACAAAGAAGCCGATCCCCTAGAAGAACCGTTCCATGCACCCCTTTGGACGCCTCCACAAAAGACTTCTACTCCTTGGCTAAAAATAACCTGTCTTTTTATTATCCCGATCGGCATTGGTTTTGTGTTTTACAAAGGATACTTGAATTCTTTCATTAGAAAAACTCATTCACAAACGCTATTTGTGGAAAAATGGATAGAAAAGATCCCATTTTTAAGCCAGTGGTTTTCTCCTCTTCCTGTAATCAGTGATCTTACGTCTGAGGACTACGAAGAACTCAAAACTGCTGCCCGCGCAAAACCAGGACAGGATGGCCCTAAAACTGCAATTGCACTATCGACTCGGGAGCACAGCATGCCTTCGTTTTATTTAGCGACAGACTTGCCAGAAGGTGCAAAATTTGAATACTTTTTAGAGGGAATTCCAAACACACTTCTCAACCACATGAGTTTTTCGTCACAAGGGCATTTCAGCATATCAAAAAAATTAGGTAAAACACCCCCCATTGGATTTCCGGATGGCCAGCCTATTCCACGCGGCGAATATTGGGTTTATGTTGTCGAAGCACAAGACCAACCCTCCGATGTAAGTTCCCTCTTAACCTCATTAGAAACAGCAAAAATTGAACTGCCAGACAAACTTCCTAAAGGAAAAAAGCTCATAGCAAAAAAAACCTTCTTTTTAGGGGGATTGAAAGACACTGTCTACGAGGAACGGCTCAAAGAATTTCACGAAAAAATTAAACTGAAGGTTAAAAATGAGTTAGATGAAATAAAACAATTTACCCAAACCCTAGACAGTCAAATTCAAGCCTCTACCTCTGAGTTTAATCGTGTGAAGCAAATTAAAAGTCAACCCCAACAACAAAAAGGTTGGAAAAATTTTCACGAAAAGTGGACTCACTTAGAGAGTCAACTCAATGAAACGTTTACCAAGTGGACCCCACAAATTACACAAAATGAGTTCTTTTTTGGAAAACTATACACTCTTATCCAAACAGTCGGAGACCGAACAGATAAACTACACATGGTGCAAAACTCGTATTTTACTGCCCCTGTGGATTTGAAGTCCTTCGAAATCCAATTGGGCGAAGCCACGGCACAGACACAGACTTCTCTATCAGAACTTCGAGCAAAATCTGAGGAAGCAGAAAAACAGGAAAATGAACATGAACATGAACATTAAAGAAAAACGAAAATCTCCCAGAAAAAAAGTCATCCAGACTTTTTCATTATTTATTGTTATTCCAAAAAAAGGGGTGCACCGGTTACCCATCCATGACTTAAGTGACAGTGGCCTAGGTTTTGACTTTGATATTGAAGGTGAGTCGAGTACAGATTTTCCGATTAAAACAGGTGAGGAATTCGACATTCATTTATATTTAAACCAAACTTTATTTCTGCCATTAAAAGCAAAAATAGTCCGAATTGAAATGAGAGGCACCATCAGACGTACAGGAGCAGAGTTGGCTGACACTGGCGCACCTGGTTATAAAGCTTTTTGCTCCTTTGTTCAAATGCTTGAGAATATTGAAGGAATTGCTGTTATTCAGAGCTAATTTTTCACATTTTCTAGGCATTTTTTTCTCATTTATTAAGATCCCCATCCACCGATAAGTCCATTAGAGGATCTTGAGATGTCATCGGACTCAAAAACCAAAGATCAGGTGGTCGATTTTTCAGAAGCGCGCGCTCAAAAGATGAACGAAAAACGCAGAAAAGCTGAGCGTATTTTTTTTCAGCAGCTTTTGAATGTCTTTTGCGAGACTCCTCAGCATGAAAAAGAACTCAAACCCGTGGATTTGGTCGATGTGAGCGAAGACGGCTGCTCCATACAAATGCCATTTGACCCCAATCTTCCATGGCCCACAGACCTAAAACAACCGTTGAATCTCAGACTTTACTTTAGCCAAGACACTTACTTGCCAGTTCACTTAAAAATTGAAAACTCAAGACCCTGCATTGAACAAGGAGTTCGTCTTGTGCGCTATGGCTGTAGCGTCGATAAAACAACAACCTCTTACTCTGCTTACCAGCAGTTTATTCGATTTTTAAAACTGTATGCAGAGCACGCCCATAAAGATCAGGGCAATACCACTGTGTTTTATATATAGCCAACGAAGTCAAATCACTATGCAGCTTTTTTGCGAAGAAGCTCTTTCTTTTTAGGCTGTTTCTTACCCTGTAGCCACAGGGAGAGAATTTTTGCTGCTTTCTCAGGATTTTTTTGAATTAAATCAATGGTTTTTTGACGAAAAATCTCAAGACCGTTCCTGTCATTTACCTTGTGCAACTGCACCTCCCTCAATCAGGAGTGTCTTGGAAGTTTATTATGGTAGCTGGAACTCATTGCAGCTGACTCGATCTCTTTTTCGTCTACGGAACCCCAGAAAACTTCCCCATTGACGACTGAAAAAGCGAACCACCTCTCGCCTAATTTTTGATACAAAATTTCGACGGAATCATCCATCACAGGTTCATTTTTTTTATTATTTTTAATGTACTCCATAAAGATCCCTCCTAGAATATCCATGAATTTAAAGACACCTAATGAAGCTATCGGCTGTGATTGAGAAATAAATGAGAGGGAAAATTTTGCCTACAGAAAATTTTGCCTGTCTAGGCAGAAGGAGATTTTGTCACTGCAATTTTTCCAGTCAAAGAACTGTCTTGCACATCTTGAAAAGAATAGACATCCGATTGATCTAAAGGTATCCCTTTTTAATACGTTATTCCTGATTTTGCTAGACGGATTTACAAACACTTTAGTAATAGTCCTTGAATGGACCCGTAGCTCAGTTGGATTAGAGCGTGAGACTACGAATCTCAAGGTCGCAGGTTCGATCCCTGCCGGGTCCGAATTTAGAAACAGCTACTTCGCCAGGCGAAGTAAGAAAACTTACATCCTAGCAGCCTCTAACCAGAGCAAGTTCGGAGTTATTATTTCAGTCGTTATTTTAAAAACTCGTACTGGTTATAATGCGTTTAGTCCTTTAGGTGTACCCATTTTCTTGAAACCACATCAAAGCTTCTTTTATGGCGTCTCTCACTTTTATTTTGGGCTCTCCTAAAACTCGCCAACTCTCAGAGCAATCTACCCCTTTCTCTAAACAGAGTAAGTCAATACCCACTCTGAGTGGGATCGAAAAGCGATGTGCTCCCAAAAAAAGTACTCCATCTCCAATGAGAGCAAGTGTTTTAAGAATCCCCTTTTTTAGAATTATTTCTTTTTTCACTTTTTTAGAAACTGATTTAACAAAGGAATAAAGCTCAGAATGCTTCAAATATTCTGCACCAATAATATAGCGTGTGTTTTTTCCACCTTTTACGAGGGCAGAAACAATCGATTTTGCTGTGTCTTGTACAGAAACCCAGGTCATCCCTCCAGGCGGGGAAAACAAGTTCCACTCTGATTTTAAGATCATTTTTCCTGGGAAATTTGGCCCTCTATCATTTGGGCCCACAACGAAAGTTGGGCATACAATGGATGTCTCTATTTGATTCCGACTTTCTTCGAGTGCTCTATTTTCACTAGCAACTCTAGAAGCAATATAAGGGCTGATTTTGGCTAAATCTGGGCGTAAAACGGTCCACATTGTAGAAATCAAAACAGCACGTCTCACCTTCATTTGTCTTGCAGCTTTAAAAATATTTTCAGTATAATCAACATTAATTTTCCAAAGCGAACTGCTTCTTTCCTTAAAAAAGGGCAATAAACCACCATCGGTTCCTACTAAATGAATGAGCCCCTCCATGTTTTCAAAAGCATGAAGAGGGGGATCAGATAAAGAACCATGGACGATTTCAATCTCTTTTTGTGGTGAAGACACAGGACTTGTTTCGCGAACTAATAGACGAACTTGATGCCCCCTTAGAAGAAGCTCTGAAACAACATGGAATCCAATAAATCCAGTTCCACCAATGACCAATACTTTCATATTTGATCTACTTATTAACAGCTTGAGCTTGGTTGTCAATAAATTGAGACAGCTGACGGTGCTAGATTTTTTGGTTAGTATTGACATAGATCAAAAAATGATCTATTCTTTTATTCAAGATGGCGTGGACAGTACAGTGGAAGCGCAAACTAGAAAAACAACTGAGGGAGCTGCCTGAGCAAATTCAAGTTGTTTTCAGAGCATTGGTTCATGAGATTGAGTTGTTTGGACCGTACGTGGAAACTGGAAAAACTACAGCAAGTTAAGCAAAACTCAACATCATTGCCATCTTAAATCGGGTCATCCCACTTATGTGGTTTGTTGGGAAGTGGTGAATAAACAAATTGAGATTGTGGAGGTTTATTATGTCGGCACCCATGAAAAAGCTCCGTACTGAAACGGTTATGGTTGGACCTACTTCATTTCAAGTCCCAAAGGAAACAGCTAGGGCTGTTCTTGTTTTACTGAAGGGAGCTGCCGGTTTTGACGAGCAGTCTGTTTTTGCTTCTGAATCTGAGACAATCCAAAGGCTTGATGCTAAATACACTCGTCCTGGTGTCTGTTTGCAGGGCGCACGTGCTAAAGAAGGATTAAGTCAGGTTGAACTTGCAGAAAAAATTGGGATTACCCAAAGCAATCTCTCAAAAATGGAACTTGGAAACCGTCCCATTGGCAAAGCGATGGCTAAGCGGATCGCTAGTATCTTGAAAGTGGATTATCGTATTTTTTTGTAAACCGACTCTGGCCCGCCGGAGGTGAGAGAATAGGCTTGCCGTAGTTTAGATATCATTATCCATTTGACGACCGTAAAATAGATATGTATATTTAAATTACGGGAGCCCAGAGTGTCTGAAAAATCCTTATTTAGAGCCCTTTATAGCATTATTTCCTTAGAAGAACAGAATAAAAGCATTCAAGAACCCATGGTATGGATTTCTGGACCAAGGCAAGTTGGCAAAACAACCTTAGTCAAGCAACTTTCTGAGTCTTATTTTAATTGGGATACCGCTGAAGTTAAAAAAGCATACCTTCATGATCCCTATTTTTTTCGAGGCAATGTCCAATGGGTTATTTTTGATGAAATTCATAAATTTAGAAACTGGAAAAAAATTTTAAAGGGATATTATGATTCACCCTCAAGAAAAGAAAATTTTATTGTTACGGGATCTGGCAAAATGGATCTATTTCAAAAAGGAGGGGACAGCTTACAGGGAAGGTATAACCTGTTTCACCTCACACCGCTCCTCTATGATGAAATTTATAATTCAAAACAAAAAAAACTATCTAAACCAAGAGATTTTGAATCATGGGAGCCAGATGGAAACTCTGAATCAGATTATGATCTAAGAGCATTGGGAGGTTTTCCTGCCCCTTTTTTAAAAGGAAAAGTAGAGTCCTTGAGAAAATGGCAAGATCAATACCTAGAGCGAGTTGTAAGAGAAGAGGTGAGAGATTTCAGTGCAGTTCAAAGATTGGATCAAATTGAGCTTTTAGCTAGACTTCTACCTACCCGAGTGAGTTCCCCTCTTTCCATTAAGTCGCTTTCTGAAGATTTGGATTCAAGTACAGTAGGAGTAAAGTCATGGATTCGGTTATTTGAAATTTTATATTTTGGATTTCAAATAAAACCATACCATAAAAAAATCCACCGGGCTGTAAAGAAAGAACAGAAATGGTATTTCTATCAGTGGACTTATGTAGAGGATGAAGGCCCAAAATTTGAAAACTATCTCGCCACTCAATTGAGTAGTATTTGCCTTTTTTGGAAAGAACAGGGATTTGGAAGATATGAACTTTATTATTTAAGGGACCAAGATAAAAGAGAAATTGATTTTCTCATAACGAAAGACCTAAAGCCCATCGCTCTCATTGAAGCAAAGAATTCAGCTCAAAATTGGCCAGCTTCTCTTTATTACTATACACAGAAGTTAAATATACCAGGCTTCTTGGTTTATCCAGAGGGACCGGTAAAAAGGGTCGATCAATCAACATCAATGTCGGGATGGAGTCTTCCGTCACATCGATTTTTAAAAGGGTTGATTTTAATGTGATGGTTTTGTGAAGTCACCCTCCAGTGTAGCAATGTGATCATCATCTTTGTTCTTAGAAAAAGAAGCAGGGATGACCACCAACTCACTCTGGCAACGTATACGTAGGCACCGTCACTGCAGGAATTGCACCCATACTCCCAATCGTTACTAAGTTGTGTGGATTAGCAAATCGAGCACCATTGTACTCCGTTGGAGTCGCCGCTGAAACCGTAAAATCCCCACTACACGAATTTGTCGGCGCAAAGCTGATATTGCTTGTTACCGCTGTAGATACACCCGTAGTTGTGTCTTTTGTAAAAGTTTGTCCCTGTACCTTGGGTTGAGATGTTCCATTTGCTAAACCACTAAGCCAGTTACAAAACATCTTTGTGGGCCATGCAGTACTCACATCGTCTGTGAGAGTAGAGATGGCAGCTCCAAAACCAAAGTAAGCTACACCCGCTTGAGTAGTCGCTCTTGCAGAAGCCGCAAGAGTGACCGCAAAAGCTCGTACTGCACCATCCCCTGATCCTGCTTGCCAAGCGTAGTGCATCGTTACAGCACCTGTTGTTGTATTAAAAGTTGCAATGATTCGGTTGCCATCTTCGCCAAAAGCAGCTTTTGAAAAATCCACTCTCCCATTTGCGGCTTTGAAAAAATCCTGAGAATCTGCCCCACGATTGGCCGCTGTATCCAGGGCATAAGTCAAAACTCCAGCGGTTTGTTCATAAACCATCGAAAGCGCTCGATGAAAAGAATTGTAAGGGAGAATGGCTTGTATAAGGCCTTTGAAGTTCGTGTTGCCATCATTTTTAGGCGAATGATAAATTTTTATAGTGCCAGATTTACTGGTCACAGTATCCGTAAAGGTTAGGGTTGTTTTATAAACCTTTAGACCTTCCGCGTCATCCGCAAATCGTTTGAGCTTAGCCGCCGTTATCGTTAACCCAGAAATGGCTGGCATGTTGGTGAGCGCGTTGGCTTCTTCGCTCACAGCTGGGAGAGCCTTTCCGTCTTTTCCCATCCCAAAAATCATAGCCATCTGAAGATTTCTCAGCTGGTTTGCAAATTGTGGACTTCCGCCCATTAATGCACTCAACTGTGCTGGAGCACAGGCATTTGGCGGATTACTGGTTGGACTCTCAATAGCATTGACCAACCCCAAATCTCCAGAAGGACGATTAACGCTTGCGCCTGTGGCATTGTCTGTCCATGTGGGACCGTAGCATGGTGCCCTAAAGGTAGTTACAGACATACTCCCGATACTGGCTGCTACTGCTGCTGGGTCTCCCGCTGTAATGACTTTGTCTAAGTCACTTTTCATCTGATCAATAGGCTTGAGGTTAGTGGGAGGAGTCGTCGTTTCGTCCGTAAAAGAAGAAGGCGAGAACTCTTCCATAGCAAGACTACTGGACGAAGTCGCTGTTGGCGAAGTCACTACAATGCTGGCCAAAGCCGCCTTGAGTGAGTCCAAAGTGCTTGATATAGCGGAGCTTGTAGCGGACTTGCTGCAGCCCGCAAAAGATAGAGTAAGTAATATAACTGCCAATCGAACGATGACTTCCTTGTTTTTCATGAAAAAACCTCCCTGGTTTCTTTGTATTGTGCAACTTGCGCTACAACCAAAACATTGTTTTAAAGATTGATTAAATAAATTATAAACAGGGTTTTAAAAAAATAAAAGTTTTTTTTACCTAAAAAACACCCTAAGAACTGACGGAGTCAATTGGAACCCCAAATCTTAGGTGGGCGCCATGTGACAGCTTTAGGCTTCCCAGTACCAGGCCGGGCTTGCACACCACTGTCAGGGACAGCTCCCTGGGTCAATGACTGTCGGGTCCAATCATTATACGTCAATTCCTAGGGCTGAGATTGAGTATACTCGGATTTTACTCTCTTTACACTGGGAAAAGGAAGTGACAGAATTTTACTAAGATGCCTTCTAAAAAGTTATTGATTGCCGATGATAGTCTTACCATTCAAAAAGTCATTAAGCTAGCCCTCTCTAATGACGAATACGAGATCCAGGCTGTTTCTGATGGCAATGATGCGATTCAGCAAATTGCTCTCTTTCGTCCAGATGTCGTTTTGATTGATGTTTCGCTGCCTGGCAAATCAGCAATCGAAGTCAAAAAAAGTGCCCATGCACAAGCCGAATTTAAACAGACCCGTTTTATATTGATGTCTAGCGTATTTGAAAAAGTCGACGAAATACAATTAAGAGAAGCCAGTTTTCATGGTCACTTGACTAAACCCTTTGACCCCACGCAGCTAAGAAAAGTTTTAACAGACGCACTGGCAACAGCCACTCTTTCTCAAGATTCTACCGAAGAAATTGAGTATGACTCCAAAATGGATATCAAAAAAATGACAGAGGAAACAATAGAGCTTGCCGGAACAGAGGATTTTCCTTGGACCATCGAAGAAAAAGGGCTCAAAGCAATGCCCTTTGAAAATGTTCCCGTGGTGCCTCCACCGCCTGCTTTTCATGATTTTGAAGAGGTCTCGTTTGACCTTGCACTCACTCCTCCTCCTCCACCCGCCCCCTTCCCTCCGCCCCCTCTTTTCTCTTCGCCCGCCATGAGTCCTGAAGATAACAATGTTCTCCCACTCACCACAGCACAAATGGAAGAACTTTTGAAAAATCAACTCCAAAACACCCTAGAAAAGATGGCTCAGAAAATTTTGCCTGACCTTGCCGAAAAAGTGATCAAGCAAGAAATACATCGCATGCTCAAAGAGCAACCTTAATTTCTTCGGCGTAGAGCGATATCATTTTTCCATCTTTAGCTTGCACTAAAAGCTCGCCCATAGAACCCAAACCCATCACTTTTCCTTTTTGAGAGTTCCAATAAATTTCTTTTCCTTTTTTAAGGAATGAATATTTTAAATAAGTTTTACTTATTTTTTTAGATCCGCCTTTTTCTCCACCTCTTTCAAGGATTTTAAAATTTTCTAAAACAGCGCGAATAACGCCCTCTGTGAGAGTGCTAGGATCTGTCTTTAAGCAGATCGTTTTTTGATCAATACCTTGAGGAGAGTTTAGACAATTCACGCCGATCCCGGCCACTACGAAATAATCAGATCCGTGGCTGACTCCTTCGCACAGAATTCCTCCCAGCTTCGCACCTCTCAGAAAAAGATCGTTGGGCCATTTTACTTTGACATTCCAACGAGGATTTTTTTCTATAATGGCTTCACACACTCCAATTGCACAGGTCAATGGAATCCAAGTCATATCCATTGAGCTTTTGGGTCTGAGCAATAGAGACAAGAAAAGATTTCCCTCATTCGAAATCCAGGGTTTTCCAAACCTCCCCCTCCCTCGAATTTGTTTCTTCGCTGCAATCCAAGTCCCATGTGGATAACCTTTTTCTGCAAACGCTCGAACAATATCATTGGTGGAATGACATTCTTCAATGAACATGTTTGGGCGCGTATTGGGGAGAGTCTTTGGCTTATTGACCATTATGGGTCTACCACGAAAGAGGTATCGAGAGCCTTGACGTTATGAGTGAGAGCCCCAACCGAAATCACATCCACACCTTCGATCACATAATCCTCGATATTACTTTCCTGAATCCCACCGGAGACTTCGAGGAGCACAGAACAATCTGATCTCTGCACTTCTTGAACAGCGTGGCTCACTTGGCTTGGATTAAAGTTATCCAATAAAATAGCATCTGCCTTTGCTTCAATAGCTTCTCTCAACTCAGAAAGGTTTTTCACTTCGACCTCAATCTTAAGTCCATGTGGCACGGTCTTTTTAGTTCGATCTACTGCTTTCAAAACCCCTCCTGCCAAAGTGAGATGATTTTCTTTTATGAGGATGCCTCCTGCCAAATGAACTCGATGGCTATAGCCTCCCCCTGCCAGTACCGAATAAATAGATAGATCCCTATAATGCGGAAGGATTTTGCGTGTTGCACAGACTTTTGGGATTTTTTTTAATTCTAAAAATTCGGATCTCTTTTTCACTCGATCTACCAAGACCTTTGTTTTCGTTGCAATCCCACTCGCAAAAGCCATCAAATTGAGAAGAGGTCTTTCGATCGCTAAAATGAATCGAGCTGAACCGCTCAGCTCAGCAATCCGATGCCCAGGGGCAATTGATTCACCATCTATGAGTGTCGAAACAACCTGACATTCGAAACCAAATTCTCTAGCGAGAGGAACAACTTCTCTCAAAAAACCTTCGCCCACCCAAATTCCATCAGACTTCGATCTCAGGGTCCCTCGCAGAGTAGACTCTTTTTTTGGAAGAACGCCTAAAGTGGTAAAATCCCACTGCCATTGGTCTTCGTTTAGTCCTGTGAGCAATAAGTTTTTATAGAACATGGCTATGTATTAAGTCCTTTTGTGCCACTTGGCAACAAGCTTGAATAAAGGAGGGCTTCTTACAATGAAGAAGCCCTCATGAGGAGGTGGTGGGGTACAGCATTTCTGCCCAGCCTGAACGACTAGGCAACTTTTCGAACACTTTTTTTACTCAAATACGCTTGGTAGTGTTCAAACTTTTTTTCATAGTCTGGGGCGAGTTCTCCAGATTTTTTTACTAAACCAAATTTGAAAAATTCGTAGTGTTGGTCACAAAAATTAAATCGTTTTGCCTCTACTTTGCAGCCCCAAGAAAAACAGCCTCCCGGAACCGGTGCGTGGCCTTTTATTTTTGGAGAACCCTCTTGAGACGGTATTTTTTTAGGTGCTGGAGCTGCTTCTTTACTCATAATCTTCTCCCTCTTTGCCTCAGTGAACCTATCGGTGAAGCAAGACTAAAACTTTACTAAAATAGTATGCTATTTTCCGAGAGATTTATGTCCAAACTGTTAAGACAGCATAATTTTTGGCGCAAAATTCCGATCCGTTAAGTAATGATTACTTCCGGTTTATATCAAGAAATTAAATCATCTCTTGAAATTGAAAAATACATCCAGCAAAGCATCAAAACACTTGCTCCTATCTACCTTTGGACATCAGACAATAAGAAACCCATCCGTGTCTCATTTTTCAATAAGGGGACAAAAACAGACATCCTGCATGTCTTTGTGCCTAATCAAATAAACCTCAACGAATTTGAAAATCGAATGGACTGCTATTTTAATGTTTCACTCGCTCACGCCAATCTCTATTTTAAAAGTCCCTGCATTAAAGTGACAGAAGAGGGCCTGGAGTTTAAACTTCCCAAAAAGACCCTGAAACTGCAGAGAAGAAAAAATTTTCGCCTTCCCATACCTGATGACATGGACCTCATCATTCAATTCCAAGATCCGACCTCCCCCACCGTATTTATTCACCGAAATATGATTGATCTGAGTGAAAAGGGTATGTCTTTTTTAATCCATCCAACAGAGAAAGAGAAATTTTACCAAAACTTAAAACTTAAAAAAATACATTTTTTATTAAACAAACACCCAATTCATTGCAGCGGAACCGTTATGCATATCAAATCGTTAGCCACAGCTGAGAGATTTTCTGGAGTAAAAATCGGAATAAAATTTGACCCCATCAACAACGCCGATCAAAATAAGATTGCTTTTTTTATTTCAGAAATGACAAAAAATTACTTCGCCGAACTGCTATAGCCTACAAATCCAAAATAATGGGCAAAACAACAGGCTTTTTACCAATATTTTTATTAAAAAATCTCCTGAGTTCGACCCTCATCGTCTCTTGCAAATCCATCTCAGGAAATCCCTTTTGCAATTGATTCTCGTACTCTCGTACGATTTGAGTGACATGCCTCTTGGCTTCTTCTACCAACCAAGCCTCTTGATCTTCGTGCACCAAGCCACGGCTTATTATTTCAGGTCCGGACAAAATCTCCCGCGTCTCCTGATTTCGCACCAGCAATGAAAATACGACGCCCCTTTCGCCCAATTGCCTTCGATCTTTTAAAACGAGCCTTGAAATATCATTTCCATCCCTCCCCTCGACCAAGACCCTATGCTCCTCGAGGTGATCTACCTTTTCTAATGTATTTGGAGTAAATTCCAGGACATCGCCATTCACCGCAATTTTGACGTTTTCCTTTCTTACTCCAGAGGTCTCAGCCAATTTTGCATGATGCACAAGATGGCGATATTCGCCATGAATGGGAATAAAAAACTTAGGTTTTGTCCACTGGATCATTTGCTTCAATTCCGGGCGAGTGGCATGACCGGAAACATGGATCTGATGTACAGCCTCGTATAAAACCTCTGCGCCTTGTTTAAAAAGATTATTGACCATTCTACCAATGGCCTTTTCATTGCCTGGAATGTACCGGGAGCTTAAAACTACCAAATCCCCCTGTTGAAGCGAAAACTGCCGGTGTTCGCCAGAAGAAGCCCTCATCAGGGCTGACCCCTGCTCTGCTTGGCTTCCAGAGGAAACGACAATGACCGAATCTCTTGGAAAAGAATGGACTTGATCAAGTGGAATAAGTTGAGAGGGAGCGCCCTTGAGGTATCCACGCTCAAGGGCAAGCCTTACATTTTGCTCCATTGAACGTCCCGCAATAGCTACTTTCTTTTTAAGCTTTTTGGCTAAATCTAAAATCTGTCCCATCCGGCCTACATTCGAAGAAAACATGGCAATAACAATGAGCCCCTCTGCTGCTGCAAAAAGCTGTGAGAACTTTCTATAAATAATACTCTCACTTAAACTGTGCTCTTCTCTTTCGATATTGGTCGAATCTGACAGCAGAGCCAAAACCCCGTTTTTTCCAGCTTCTGCAAAGAATTTTTTATCCAGTTTTTTCCCATAAAAAGGCGTAGGATCGATTTTAAAATCACCCGTATGGATCACTTTTCCAACCGGAGTGTCAATTAAAAGCGCTACAGATTCGACAATACTGTGGTTTACAGAAACTGTTTTTATCTTAAAATGTTTAAATTGAAGTGTGGCTCCCACTCGAAACGGGCATAACTCTATACTGGACTCTAAACCATAATTTTTGGATTTTTCACGAATCATGAGCGCTGCAAATTCTGATGCAAAAACGGGCGCCCGAATTCCAGCTTTGATTGCAAAAGGGATGGCCCCAATATGGTCTTCGTGCCCGTGTGTAATGACAATGCCTTTGATCTTTTCCTTTCTCTCTCTCAAGTAGGTAAAATCAGGAATGATGAACTCTACTCCAAAATGATCCAAGTCAGAAAATAACAACCCACAATCGATGACTAAAATTTCGTCCTCATACTCAAGGACCATGCAATTCATTCCAATTTCGCCCAGGCCACCCAGTGGAATGACACGAAGTTTTCCGGCCTCTAAATTTTTAATCATAAAACCTGGTTCACTTTAGCACCTAAAACTTCTGCCGCAATTCCTGTCTCTTCTCCAACCACAAGATCTGCATATTGCCGAGTCGGCTCTAAAAATTTGTGATACATGGGGCGGACCGTATCATAATATTGCCGAATAATACCATCCAAACTCCTGCCTCGTTCTTTGACATCTCGATGGAGCCTCCTGATAAACCGGATGTCTGCCTCTACATGGAGGAATATTTTTACGTCAAACAAATCCCTCATCTCGGAATCCCAAAGTGCAAATATCCCTTCTAACAGAATGGTCCTGCACGGACCCATGGGTATTGTTTTTTCCAATCTTTTACTGTTTTTAAAATCATAGACTGGAACTTTGACTGATTTTCCAGAGCGTAACCTCTTGAGGTGATCCTTCAAAAGCTCCCAATCAAAAGCTTCTGGATGATCAAAATTAGAGTTCCCATCGATTTTTAGATGGGTAGGAGGCACAGGCAGGTAGTAAGAATCCTGATGAAGCACTACCACCTCCTCCCTTTTGGAAACTGAGGAGATATGATCTAACACTTTTTTTGTAAATGTGGTCTTTCCTGAGCCAGACCCACCAGCAATCCCAACTGTAAATATCATGGACCCTCTGTAGCAACTCCTCTACCATACTTGCTCTTATAAAGAGACTCAAACTCCTTGAGGGCCTGAGAAACCTCTTGGCCCATAGGGAGAGGCAGTCTGAGAGAGTACAAAGGAGGTATTTTTTTTTTCCCAGAGAACACTTTTTCTGTAAAAGCTGGATTTAAGTCTGCCATTTTTTCAAAGTCTAAACCCAATGCCTTGACAAATTCTTTGAAATTCAAAGCGTCAGGCACTTTGACTTCAAAAAAAGAAAGAGGAGCTGCCCTTTTGAACTGCGGGAAATACTTTTCAGCATTTTTTTCGACTTCGACCGCAGCAAGCAACTCCGTAAAAAAATTACTGCTTGCAAAACCAAATCGCCGACTTCGATACTCCGTGACAATCTCGTCTAAGTCTTCTGAGCCCACTTTGCGCACAGCTCGCATCAGCCCTTTTCTGCCATGATTATACGCAGTCACTGCCAAGGGCCAATTTCCTAAAGACTCATAGTTGAGCCTCAGAAGTTTTGCAGCGGCATAAGTGGCACGGATGGGGTCATTTCTCTCGTCTACCCAGTCATTTATTTTTAAATAAAGTTTGCCTGTAGATTTCATAAATTGCCAGATCCCGCTAGCCCCCACTTTTGAGCGGGCTTTTAGGTTAAAACTACTTTCGACCAAAGGGAGCCTGGTGAGCTCAACGGGCAATCCCTCCTTGGCAAAGATGTCTTCCATCAGAGCAAGGTATTTTCCAGATTGATAAAGCCCGTCTAAAAAACGATCTTTCTGTCCCAATTGAAATCGCAATCTTTTGCGATGGGTTGCATTGAGAAACTTATTGGACTCCTGTACATCTTGGTAAATTTGATAAATCAGAAGTTCTTCGACAGTCATTTTTTTGAGGTCATTTTGTTTTTTATGAACGGAAAGCAAAACCGCTTTCCAGTTTTTTTTTGCCGTACGCACTGTTTTGTCTGACTTCTGATCTCTATTCCGCAGGTCTAAGGTCTCATAAATATGATCAATGTATTTAGAATCATGAATGAATCCTTGATAAGTGTAATACTTTGTATAAATATCAATCCAAAATTTCAAATTTTTTCCTAGTTTTTCTCCGACATTAAAGTGTAAACGAGGCATGATGGTAAAAAAATGTTTCTGGTCATCAAACAAAGTAAGTTCTTTGGTTGCCAGAGCCCTAGCAAATCCCAAATCAGACCCCAATGACGCCCAAAGCAATAACAAACACAAAAATATACAAAAAAACCGTTTTTTCATCCCCGCTTCCTATTTTACATGGATTTCCGTCTTTGCAATCGGGATTGTTGCATGCCACCCTAAAAAAGACGCGTCTGAAAATAATTTAAGAATTTTATTAGACCAACCACCACTGACCTTAAACCCAAGAATCGCACTGGATCTAAACGCTCAAAGGATTGTCCCACTTCTCTACCGCGGATTAGTCAAAATCAACGCTGACTTAAGAGTAGAGCCTGATCTTGCAGAAAAATGGCAGGCTGATCCACAGGGAAAGACTTGGAAGTTCTGGCTTAAACCAAACCTCAAAGACCACGCAGGCGAACCCATCAATGCTCAAAAAATGCGCTCTTGCCTAGAAGAGTACCTCCATGGGAAACCTTTTTCTCCTGTCGGTGCAGTTTTTACTAATTTGAAAACCACCCGAACAGACAGACTCGGCGCGTTAATTATTACTTTAAATCATCCCGACTCTGATTTTCTCAATGACCTCCCCTCACTCAGGTATTTTACCTCGCTTGGAAAAAACCCCTGCCAAGAACCTCACTCAGAAGAGCACATTGTTGGCAGTGGCATTTATCGAATTAATAACTGGAGCACGAGAGAAACTAACCTCGATTTAGTCCCTGCAGAGAAGGAATACCATCCAATCACCCTGCTCTTTGTCCGTGATGACACGACTCGCGCTATAAAACTTTTAAGAGGCGAAGCCGATGCCACGCAAAATGGGCTCACTCTCACCAAAACAAGGTGGTTCGAAAAAAATCATCAAAACTCATTTTTCTTGTTTACAAGAGAAGGCACCACTGTGAGCTATTTGGCATTTAACATGAAAGACCCCATTTTAAGGGAAGTCCGAGTTCGTCAGGCCATTTCCCTTGCAATCCCACGAAAGGAAATCATTCAATACAAACTCTTTGGTTTTGCTACTCTTGCTGGAAGTTTACTCTCACCGGTCCTTCCTGAAAGTGTGCAAATGGATTTCCCCTTTGACCCTACTCAAGCTGAAAATTTATTAGACCAAGCAGGATTCAAAAAAAACCACAACGGCATTCGGTTTCAACTCCAGTATAAAACAACTCCGGTGCGCGAAGGATTTGAAACTGCATTGCTTTTAAAAAATGCACTTTCGAAAGTTGGCATTGAGTTGATTGTCAGAGTTGTTGAACCCGCAGTTTTTTTGGCCTCTATTAAAAAGGGGGCCTTTCAGCTTTTTTCCTCTCGCTGGATCGGTGTGATCGATGCCTCTCTCTTGTATCGCACATTGCACTCTCGAGAAAAAAACAACCGCGTATTTTATCAAGACAAAACAATGGATCAATGGCTTGAAAAAGCCCGTTCAGAACCCTCGCCCGAGAAAAGGAACAGAATACTCAATAAAATTCAGACAAAAATGGCCAAAGACTTGCCCTATTTCCCCCTTTGGTATTGGAATAACGCATTGCTCATCCGAAAAGAAAGGGCAGGAAACTTTAAAGCAGAGTATCTTTCTTTAAAAGGGGCATTGGAGCCCCTCACGCTCATGAGGTGATCTATGAAAAGGGTTCTTTTGCCAAAACTCCCAACACCGGAACACTCCGTCGAAATTCCAAAAAACGAAGCCAAGCACCTGATCCAAGTCCTTCGAGTTGAGGAAGGCGAACTGCTAGAGGCCATCGATGGACAAGGGGGGGGGGTCCTTGCTTGTTTCAAAAATAGACATCTGCATTACTCTGCAGAACTCGGCCGCACTCACTCTGGACATGTTTTGCCAATCACCTTAGCGGTATCAATTTTAAAAAATAACGCCATGAGTTTGGTGATTGAAAAGGCAGTGGAACTCGGGGTGAGAAGCATTGTTCCGCTCATGACAGAGTTTAGCGTTGTTAAAATAAAACAGGGAGAAGAAAAATTTATCTCTCGTTGGAATAAAACCGCTGCGCAAGCTCTCAAGCAGTGTGGGAGACTCGAGGCCCTAAAAGTAATGCCCCCTCAAAAAATAGAGGATTTTTTAACGACCGCAAAAATGAGTTTGCTTTTTTGGTGTGACGAAACCAGTGTTTTGGGGGCTACAAACGCGAAATCTTTATTAGACTTTAGGGATTTACTTCCCTCTTTTTTAGAATATGGACTCCTCATTGGCCCCGAGGGTGGCTTTAGTCCAAAAGAAAGAGAGCTCCTACGAAAATATACTATAGTCCGATCCATCCATTTGGGCCCACTCGTGCTGAGAGCTGAAACGGCAGTCATTTATTCGTGTAGTGTTTTATCAGCCCTGCTGCACTCACATATTACGGATAAAAATGAACGAGGAGCCATGCAAAATCAGAAAAAGCTCTAGAGAAAGAAAGCGTTCTTTGTTTTAAAAACTCAAGCTGTAAAACCCAATGTGGACGAGGAAAAAACTGCACTCCAATTCCATAGGACTCAAATAAGCTCAGAGGGTTGGCAAAATCTTCTTTTGAAAGTGATTGGATCAAATAAGGATGAAGACCTTGGGAGATTTCGTAATCCAACCTTTGATAATTGACAACGCCAACCTGGTTGAACAAGCTTTTGAGAACTTTAGCTTGAAAATCCAGCTCTGTCAGCCAAACAAGCTTGGGCGTGAACCTAAAAATACCATAGGGTCCAAACAGGTGCCTTTGGGTTGTTTCTGTGAATCCGAAATAATAACTAACTCCAATTTTATGCTTTTCTAGCATAAAAATGCTGGTATTTAAGGCTCCTCCCGTTTCACGAATGAGAGATGGAGAGTCCGGCCTCCCAAAAATTCCTGTGGCATAAATATTTATCCGCTCTCCAACCCATGAAACCTCCACATTATAAGTTTCAGTGGCTTGATCAAAACCAATCCCTCTCTTTGTTGTAATAATATGATCTGGAGTATTGATCCCAAATGCAGGTAAGAACCGTCCTGCTCTCAAACAAAATATGTCATTCAAATGATAGAGAAAGTAGTGCCTGCGAGAAATGAGACTCTTGTCTTCAAGATCTAGCCCGATCGTCCCAATCGCAGAAAGCGCTTGGTATTGCACTGCTGTTTCCAAATCAATCTGCATGAAAAAAAAATCTGCTTTTCTAATCAATTGATTATTTTTATAATCTTGTAAAAATCGAATGTCTCCACCAAAGGATAAAAACTCCGGAGGTTTAAAAACTCCATAGGCAAAAGCACTTTCTCCCTCTTGTCCCCAACGGCTGAGTAGCTCCTTAGAAAGCTCTCGACCGTAGGGCGTCAAGATGCCTCCACCCGAAGGACTCCGATGACAAGACATGCAGTTCGGATAATCTTTTTTCACCATCTCTGGAAAAGCATACACCTGACTTGCAGTCAAAAAACTGAGACAACCAATGAGCAAGAGATTCAGTTTTTGCATCTTGCCATTTAAGCAGAGTTCTTCTTTTTTTGTCTAGCAGGAAAAAGAAAAACCAATTAGTATGGCGAACAAACTATAAGGCCCTAAAGGGAGACATAAAAATGAGCGAAAATCAAATAGCTGAAGATATCAATATGGTCGAAAAGTGGCTGCGCTTTGATCCCATTCGGTGGTTGGCTGGGGGGATGACAGGCTTGCTCTCTGGAGCACTACTCATGGGAGTGGGCACATTGGCTTGTGCTTATTTCGGACACGAAGTTTGGTTTTTTTTAAAGCTGGGGGCCTTGCCCATTGCAGGCTCTGAAGCAACCGAGCTTGGAGTGCATGGAAATTCTATTTTTACTGGTTTTTTATTTTATGAGGGCTTAGCTCTTGTATTGGGAGTTCTTTTTTCTCACTTCGCGTGGACAAATTCGCTGGGAGCCTTAGCTGCAATGGGTTTGGTATGGGGACTGTTTAGTTGGATTTTTATTTGTAATTTATTTATTCAATCTTTTCCTCAGGTGCTCGCTGCACACATTTCGCCTGGAGCCACTTTCCCACTCATGGTTATGTTTGGGCTTTCGCTCACTTCGCTCCGTTTTTTTGACCGCCTTTTAAGAGGCTAACTACGCGTGTTTTTTTCCATCTCGTCCAGAGTTGCTTGATACTTTTGATGCATTTTTTCTAGAGTTTCGTCCTGTTTTTTCTTATAAGAATCAATTCTTGTAGCCTCTCGCTCTCTGGTTTTTTCATATTCTTTTTCAAGGGAATCTTTTTCTTGGGAGATCTCTTTTTCATAATTTTTTCTGACACTGTCCAAAGTTTTGTCATGATTTTCTTGTTGTCTTGAGAGCTCAACTTTGTATGCTTTTTCAATGTCGTCTTGTTGTTTTTTATAATAGGACTTCATGCTATCCAGTTCTTTTCTGTTTTCTACGTCTAGCTCATCCAAGGTGACTTGCTGCTGAGTTTTTCTCTGGTTGAGAGCTTGCTCATATCGATCTTCGTCCCGAGCACGTTGGATCTCCATAATTCAAATTCTAGAGTGTTTTCGAAAAAGACAAAAGAGGCAGAATTTGCCTAAGGGCTTGACATAACTCCCCAAACAAAGCGATGTTTAAGAATATGGAGGAAGGAAAAAAAATCCAATTTAAACCCATGAACTCTGGATTAGGGTTTCACCCTTTTTCGGAGGGCTTGCCCTACACGCCCATTTCTAAAGTTTTTCCAAACCATAACCCCGCTCAAAATCCAACGGGAGCCATTCCTTTGGCGCCGCCAAAGTTTAACTGGCCTCAACCTCAAAAGACGCAAAAACAAGCTCTCCCACAGGTAAAAATGTCTGTCATCCCAGAGTTATCTTCAAAGCATAAAGTTTCTCCTTTTAGTATTTTCTATCTAGCTAAAAGAGTATTGGCTTATGTTTTAGATATGACGACTCACTTTATTTTAGGTAGCCTCGGCTTAGGCATTGTCTTTTGGCGGCAAAACTTGGAACCTGATTTCCTTTTGCAACCTGGCATTTTTCTTTTACTCCTTTTATTTATGCTTGTATTTCATTGGGCTCTGACTACTGCACAAGAAGTGACATTTGGAACAAGCTTTGGAAAAAAAACCTTCGGTCTTTTTTTAAATGGCAAACCCGGAGCCCTCTTGTGGAGAGCCGTTCTTTTTATCGCGAGTGTCAGCTTTTGTGGGCTTGGACTCCTTTGGGCCATGTTTAGAAAAGACAAAAAATGCTGGCATGACGTGGCCACACAGCTGCAACCCCTTGAAAAATAGAATGAAAAATAGAACGAAAAATGAAGAAAAAAAACTTTCAAAAAAAAATTCTATCCCCCAAAAAACTAATGGGTGTTTTAAGAAAAATAAAAAAGAAAAAAATCGTTTTTACAAATGGCTGTTTTGACCTCCTCCACAGCGGACACGTAAGTTACCTCGAAAGAGCGAGAAATAAGGGCACCCACCTCATTGTGGCACTCAATACAGACTCTTCTGTTAGAAAAATCAAAGGGCCCACACGGCCCATCAACACCCTCAAAGACCGCTTGGCTGTAGTCGCAGCACTGGAGTCCGTAAGCTATGCAACTTGGTTTAATGACGCTACCCCACTCAAAACGATTTTAAAACTCACACCCCATGTTTTAGTCAAAGGAGGAGACTGGAAAACGCAAGATATTGTAGGAGCACGCGAAGTCCTTGCCAGTGGGGGCAAGGTTTACTCTCTGCCTTTTGTAAAAGGCAAAAGCAGCTCTCAGATTTTAAAAAAGCTCCTGTGCTTATAATGTCAGTATAAAAATCCAAATAAGTATAAGGGAATCCTGTTTTGGTATCCATGCTCAATATTATCTGACACAATAAATGCATTTTTTAAGTCTTTAATTTGTTTTTTTTTCTTGGAGGAACCTCCGATTTCAAATATAAAATCACCGACACGAAAATCACCTTGAATGCTGTGAAAGGTAGGGTAAATCGCTTTCACTTGATTTAAAAAAAAAGTTTCACGAAAGGTCCCAATTGAACTCTGGATTTGTGCAGTCCCCACTAGAGCTGCCAACAAATTGCAGTCTGAGATAAAAATTTTCTCTGGTTTTCGAACCAGTGTGTGGCCTAAAGGAGAAGCCCTTAAAAACTGTATCAATCCGGCTGTCTCAAGATATTCAAAATATTTATAGGTATATTCTTTTGAAAGTTTTAAATTTGAAGCAATTCTTTCAATATTGGGAGTAAAGGGAGGTGCGTGTATTTTGGTGTGCTTCGAAAAAGTGTTCTAGCAACATCGTAAAGTATAGTTTACGGTTTTAAGCTAATTCCGTCAAGTTGAGTTTACTGTATCTTTACCCCCTAAGCCCTGTAATAAATTTCCTGACGGATGGACTCTTTCAAAACACCCTTCAATTTTAGCATTTCTTTTACTTCTAAAATCATGGCCCCATTGCCACAGAGGTAGTAATCCGTTTCTAACCAAGGAAAATCGATGGATTTTAGGTAATCTGTCACTCGACCCCTAAAACCACTCCAGGAAGAATCAGCGCGAGATAGAGCGGGGATCCATTGTACAAAAGGTTTTTTTAAAAACTCATCTTGATAAAGAATTTCGGATGCGTCTCTGACGCCGAACACACTGGTGGCCGAGCGGGGAGGATGATCGTCAAAAAACGAAGTAAACACCATGGATCTAAAAGGAGCCACACCCGTGCCTGTTGCAATAAAACAGACGTGCCGATTGGGGTTGGGTTTATATACAAAATCTCCATAAGGTGCAAAACATCTAAAGGTTTGACCTGGTTTCAGCTGAGACAAATAAGTCGTTCCAGGACCGGCCGAAATAAGCTTAACACAAAGCTCTATAGGTCTCATTTGTGGCGGTGAGGCAATCGAATACGCCCTCCTCAAATCCTTACCACTGGGGCTAGCCTTGGGGACTACGATACTGATGAACTGGCCTCCTTTAAACTCTAACTGTTTATCTGTCTCAAATCCGAGTTCAAAAACAGTAGAAGTGAGCATTTTAAAAGATTTTACTTCACAGAGGTATTCTTGCACTGCCATACTTCTTTGTATAAAGCAGAAAAATAATTTTCCATAGCGAATTATTAGTGCTAAAGGTGGTTAGATGTTTGGTTTAAGCTTAGGCCACCTCATTATCCTTACAGTTATTGTGCTCTTATTTGGGCACAAACGGCTTCCTGAACTCGGGCATGCCTTAGGAAAAGCCATGGGCGCTTTCAAAAAAGGCCTGCAAGGAAAAGATGACCAGGAAAAAAATGACCAAGAAAAGCTCCCTAGGGAGTAACTGTCAGCTCAAATTGATTGGCTTGGCTAAACACGCTCTCTGTGCTTTCCGAATAACTTTTCACTCTCCAATAATACTTCCCACCGCTCGTGGGTCTAAAGACATAAAAATTTTCTTTGACCTTGTTTTTAAAAAGAGGGTTTTTGAACTCTGAATCACTTCCAATTTCTAGCTCATACGCTTCTGTAAAACTGGTCTTTTGCCAGGTGAGCAAGACCTTCCCATTATCTCCTTTGAGATCCTTTTTAACAATCTTAGCGCTCATTTGCGGCTGAACCAAGAGGGGTGGCAAAAAATCAAAATTAAACTCTGTAGGAGTCGAAGTCGCCATAAATCCGGATGGCAATAGTGCAAAAATTTTGTAATAAATTTTTCCTGAAAAAATCTTCCCTTTATTAAATAGATACTCAGTTTTGTGAACTGACTTCTCCATTAACACTTTACCATCCACTGGTGCATTCATGATTTTGACCGTGTATGTTTTTACCTTAGGGTAAGCTTTCCACAGTAAGGTAATGTCAAAATTCTTTTTTCCCGCGCCCAGGTATTTGTTAGATTTTGTCTGTGCTCCTCCGACCAAAGGAGAGAGAACTTCGATTCCTTCAAACTCGGGGCTCAATGTAAACCGAGACGAAATGCTCGGATCCTGCAATAAACTCCCATCTGGTTTTTTTAGTTCCCAACGATAATTTCCAGGCGCGCGAATGGGGACTCCCTCACTCCCCTTGCCCTGCGAATCAGACCGCACCTCTTTATTGTAAACTTCTTCGTCTTTATCGTTTTTTATTACCAAAAGTTGTTTATCCTGAGTCGTTGGAGTAACTTCCCACTGGAATTCGATGGTTTTTTCCAAAGCTTTCGAATCTTTCTCAAGCGCTATGAGCTCTCCCTCTTTTGGCGAAAGGAAACGAATTTCTACTTTCGAAGGAGGTTGAGCTACCGGTACTATGGGGGGCACCACTAGAGCAAGTTCAGGTTTTGGTTTCACTAAAGGAGCCTCCGGAACTTCTATTTGAGATTTTTCGTCTTTAGAAATAGAGACCACTTTGTCTCTGGATTTTAACTCAATGGCCATGCCTTTGGCTTGACCCTTTACACTACCAGAAACCACTTCGATTCGGGCAGCTCGAGAGATCCCCTGAAGTGAGAACTTGGATTCAAAGCTCAATCGCACCATGGTATTGGGCCCCAGTTGAATGCTGCCCCCATCTTCTAACGCTAACGTGGCTGCTCCACTGTTGTGGGTCACAATGGTATCGTAGTTATAAAGGGACATGGTTTTTTCGATTGTACGAAATTCCATATCCTGATTGAGCTGTCTGCGCACAATACCTGATTTTTCGCCCAGTTTACCCACCAGCTCTTTGCCTTGTTCGTCTTCCCACCCTAAAAAATATTTTCTAAGAGAGAGGTCCGATAAGTAAACGACAATGGAGCTGGCAAAAAAAAGCAGGGAGAGCAAAAGCAAAATCATTTCCCAGGCTTTGAATTTAAAGTAAGACATCATAATGTTGCCAATTTATTAATTTTTACAAAAGCCAAAGTGATATCATCGTCCAGAGATTTGGGGCCGTTGTGTTTCATAAAATCATCCATGATGACAGGAATTGCAGCCTCCACGCCTGCAGCTAAACCTTTTTCAACGATTTTACGCACCCGAGTTTTTCCATACATCTCACCAGCAGCCGAGGTGCCCTCAAGTAAACCGTCTGTGTAGAGAAAAAGGATGTCGCCCGGAGCAATTTCGACCGTTTTTTCTTCGTAGTCTGGCACATCATAGACTTCGCCTAGACGCATTCCTTTTGCCATCAAACTTTGGAGAACAGGTTTTCCCTCTTTATTTCTAAAGAGCCAAACAGGATTGTGCCCAGCATTGGTATAGGACAAAGTTTTTTTAGAATAATCCACCACCGCCATAAAGAAAGTCATCATAATTTGTCCAGTAGCAGCTTCGTGTACCGCTCGATTCGCATAGGACATCATGAGGGAGGGCGAAAAGCTAAATCCAGGATCCTCTTGTGCCATCTTATTGATCACGCTCACGCAGCTTCGGGCCGAAGCGGTAATGAGCGCGCTCGGCAATCCATGTCCAGTGGCATCTGCGACCATGAGGCAAAGTTTATCTTTGACTTCAAAAAACCCCCACCAATCCCCTCCACACTCATTGGCAGACTTATAGAGGCTATAAATTTCAACCTTGTCATTTTTAAACTCGGTGGGCGGGATGAGAGTTTGCTGCACCGTAGAGGCAATTGCCAATTCGTTCTCAAGATGAACCTTTCGAATACTCTCTACAATCAGTTCCTTAATTTTTCGTGACATGGTCATAAAAGAGCTACACAAAGCTCCTATTTCATCTTTATTTTTAATATCAAGTTCTACATTAAAATTTCCAGCTGCCACCTCTTTTGTTGCTTGATACAGACGATTCAAAGGAGCTGTCATTGTTTTAGCAAACAAAATAGCAAAAATAATCGCTCCTGCCGTTGCCATAACCCCAAGTAACAAATAGCGCTCTCCCAAAGCATAAGTGGCTTTCATTGCTTTTCTTTTTTCGACTCTTGAGAGAACAATCAAATCCATCCCTGGTAACACGTAGCTTCCTAAGTAAGAAATCCCACCATTTTCGTATTCCTGTGCGCCTGCCGTCACCTGACTTTTTACAGCGATGGCCCACAGGGGATCATCAGAAATATTTTTCTTATTAAAAAACCGTGAGGGATCATTGTCAAAAAGCACCCATCCTTCACGATCTGTAATAGTAAGGCCTGCCCCCTTCGCATCAACTCCAAAACCCTTGAGAGGCACATAGGCCACGCCGAGGGGAATTCCCCGGTCTTGGATTTGCTTAAATTTCAAATCTGCTAGCAAAACAGCAAAGAGAGGGTACGGACTGCCAATCTTTGATAGATTCAAAAAAGCAAATCCATGCCGCAAGAGCTGTGGATGAACTGTTTTAAAAAGCTCTTCTGAAATTTTTAAATCATCCGTTTGAATTTCAAAAGCCTGGAGAGCCCCTTCCTTTTGCATTTCTGTCAAATCCATGACGGTAGGAGTCGAAAACTGCAGCAGCCCTAAACGAACCGCGACACTATCCGATTGATTGTTTAAGATGGATTGAATAGCACCTTTTTGTGTTTGAGTGATGGATTTGAGAGGATCAAACGACCCTAGTGTGAGCCTCAGCGTATCTAAAGTTCGCTTCACTTTGCTGATAAACTCACGACTCACTAACTGCGCCTCAGTAGACTCAGCCTGGTAAGTATAAGCTTTTTTATCTTCTGTCACCAAACGAAGGGTAGAAATATTTAAAAATAAAATGACGACAAAAAGAAGGAAGACAACACTCAGCAGCAGTTTTGTTGCTACTGAAAATTGGACATTAAATTGGTTTTGCTCCACTGACTTATTTTCACTAATATTTTTCTATAATTCAACTAAATAGAAAAGATGTGGTAGGATTTACAGTATGTTAAACGTGATCAAAGAACAAAACGGTAACCTTTTACTCGTTCGGCTCACAGGTTCGATCGAAGAAAATGTCAACTTTGACCAATTGATCGGGATTCCACCCGAAGAACTCCACATTCACTGCAAGGAAGTGCCACGAATCAACTCGATAGGAGTCAAAGCCTGGATCAAATACTTTCAGTCTGTCCAAGCCAAGGGAACCAAAGTTAAATTTATGGAGTGCTCTACAGCCATTGTGCAGCAAGTTAACCTTATTTCGAATTTTACGCCACCCGGCTCAGTAGAGTCCATTTATGTCCCCTTTTCTTGTACACACTGCAAGTCCGAACTTGTAGGACTTTTTGCCAGCGAGGAGTTAAGAAAAATGAAATTAAAAATTCCAGATTTAAAATGTACCAAGTGTGGAAATAAAGCAGTATTCGACGATATTCCCGAAGAATACTTTGCTTATTTAATTCGCTAATAAAGAAAGAGTGAACCCTTGAGCAAAACATTATTACTCATTTCTGACCGCCATGACGATTGGGCTTTTGGCCAGGAAGTTTCGATGCATGCAGGCTTAACTCTGCAAACAGTCAGCACAGCACGCGAAGGCGCTGAAATCCTATCTGCAGATGGAGCTTCGGCCATCCTGGTAGATACTTCCTCGGATGATCAATACCATCAATTTGAAGCTGCCATTCAGGATTCGGTGGGACTTTTTTCAGAAAAAATAAACGCCAATGCCACCCATTTTATTACCTCCGAAGAAATCGAACGAGTACCCTACCTCTTACAAAGCCCCCTTTTTGGAAACTACGTACTCCGAAACTATGGCGATATCAAAGACGCGGGCCAACATTATGGTCGAATTATTCGTGCCGCTCTTTCAGACCGTGCCTTTGGCTTAAAAACATTGCTTAAAGAAGGAACAAAAATTCAGACAATCCAATTTAAAGTCACCACGCAAAAACAAGATGGAGTAGAAGCCGTAAAGAATTTTCTCATTGCAGCCAAGTTCCAAACTCGAATGGCCACTCAAGTAGCCAACGCTGTTGACGAACTCTTGATGAACTCTATGTTTGACGCACCCGTAGATGATTTAGGTAAGGCCACTTTCTCTTCTACACCTCGATCAGCTAAAATCGAACTTATCGGAAAACATCAAATTGAAATGTCAGTTGGGTTTGATGGAAAATACATCGGTGTATCGGCAACCGATTTATTTGGAAGCCTGGACAAAGCCAAACTTTTAACTTTTATTTCAAAAATCTATACGGACGAAGAATACAAAGTGAGAACCTCTACTGCAGGAGCTGGGATAGGACTTGCCACTGTGTTTCGCAGCGGTGGCAGCCTATTTTTCGTGAGCGAAACAAAGGTGAAAACCGAAGTCACTGTATTTTTTATGAGAACTCCAACCTTTCGAGACTTTAAGGACCAGTTTAGGTTCTTGTCTACACAGTTTTATTTTTAATGCGTGCCCGGAGAGGTTCGAACTCACGAGCTTGGAAGGCTACCGCCTGCGCATTTTTTATCAGTGGAATTTAATCTTTCAAAATCAACCAAATACCAATCATCTTTTGTTTCATCATAGACAAACTGACGGGCTTCGGTGGACAGCGAATTTTTCATTTCCTTCACTTTGCTGAGAGCAGACAACTGAAGCAGCAATTTTTTTAGCTTATTTGCTACTTCGTTTTTCCCTTCTTGTTCTAAGAGCTTAATGTTTTTTCTTGCACAAGCTAGTTGTTCAGCAAAGGATAATGCGGGATTTATAATACTCTCGATTGAGTCCAAAAATGTATCACCAGCTAAAGTACCGTGGACTTTTGTAACAATTAGATATTCGCGTTCAGAGTTTATAACTTCAACATGATTGATGTTTGCTAAGTCAATATTTTCGAGACCCCTCAAAAAGAAAAGCTGAAGAAAATAAAGTTATAAAAAAATTTATTCTAATGTTCCACAACTTGTTGTTCATTGTCTATATTCCATAACACCTTTAGTTGTTGGTGCAATTGCTTCAGGAAAATAACCACATAATTTTTTCCCTCCCACAGCGGTTACCTTACGATAAATGACTTTAATTGTCAGCTACTGGCCTTTCGCACCCTTCACACTCTACTTTAATTACATAAACCCCATGGCCCACGCCTTGCTCTCATCATTGCGCTGACTTCTGAACATATTTTTAAAATGTAAGTCAATGTAAGTTCTAATCTTTATTATTTACGACAACTTGATTATATAATGAATCCTAAGTTTGTTTAGTGGTAACAGGCTTTAAGCCCCGACCTCAAAACTTACACCGAATATTATGAATAACTTCCAAATGCCCACCAGGCAACTCAGTTTTTGTCTCTTTATCTGAAAATGACTTTATCTTTTCGAGTGTTGGATCAATTTCTAGCTCTACAACTCTCAGTTGAGAATACTCTGGAACAAGCATGATAAAATCGTGAGAACCTAAATGATGATCTTTTTGTTTCAATACTCCATTCAGATAACGTGTATGATGGTAATCTTTTAGTTTAAAAAGCTCCCTAAGTCGGTCTTTTTTGCTGGGAGTGGGTTCTAAATGCCATCCTTCCTGTAAGGGAAGTTTAATGGGTTGACCATTCACTATACGGATAAACTCGTATAAAAGCACATCTTCAGTTTTATCAGTTGCAACTTGGGTTGTGACCCACAACTGTATAGAATCATTTTTATATTTAAAAACACAAGATGTTAATTCATGCCCCATATATTCTCCCGCGACAAAAGAAGCTCTTTTTTCGATAGGCGTGGTCTCCTCTGCCATCAGGACTTGTGGAAAAAAAGAAATCATTAACCCAAAAACAAATAAAGATTTTTTCATAAACCCTCCGCAAGTTTGAATGGGTGATACTACAAATAAGGGTCTACGTCCACTTAAATACCCAGGCAGGCGCGCTCGCTCATTGCAATACACGTACCAGATGGGAACAAAGTTGTCACCTCGGAGTGTCGTGCGAGGCGTCGGTGATTTCCTCAAATGGGAGTGGACATAAGTACTCCTGAATATCCATCTTGAATTTTCTCTTTGTCGGCACGCAGGCTCTTCCATTGAGATCTACTAAAACTTCTCCCTTATCTAAAACAATGGTCATTAGTCCATACATCCAATCTGTATTTGCACCAATTTTTTTCAAAAAATCTAACCCAATGCCAGCAGTATCCAGGCCTAAGGGATTACTAATTCTCGGAACCAATGATTTAACAGCTTCAACCGAAGAAAGTTTAAGACGAGTGATTTGATAAGTGGCAAATGTTTTATAGTGATCAGTGTCAATTTTAGAATGTCCTCTGGCTATTTGTGTGCCTGTACTATCAAACACAAGAACATGATTGAGTCCAAAATTTTCTCCTCCTTCTATTTGGTATGATCTCCCTGAAATAGCGTGAATAAAAGGACTGCGGTCAATCTCAAGCACAACAAAGTTAGTGTGAACAGAATACATCTAGGAAATGATTCTCCTATGATTTCTAAGCACCATACCAATTGGAGACTGCAGGCCATTAGGTCGTTGGATAAAGATTTGGCAAATGAAAATCTCCATTACTCTTCTGTAAACTCTTTTTCCTCAAATGAACGGCGGATGGCTTTGGTCCTCGTCAACACCTGTAGTTTTTGGAAAAACAACTTTTCCTGATCTCGCCTGGAGCTTTGATGGTGAAAATAGCGGTGTCGGAGGTACCGATAAAAACGATAAAACAAATTGGTCAAAAATTGTGTGCGTGGGAAGCAAAATATAGGAATATTTTGCCTAGTAATGAATGTTAATCCTCCTTGGGAGGAGCGTAGGGCTCTTCCCCGTTATCTACTTTTTTACAGGTGTCACACATTAATTGCATATTCAATAGCAGTCCGAATGGTCCACTCAGGATATTTTCAGGGGTGAGGTTGCTTAAGTCCTTGCATTCTTGTTTAAATTTGTTTTCAATTTTTAAGTCTTCCTCAAAGTTTGCAATAAAAGAACTTATATTATTTAACAACTCATCCAGAGTATCATTTGCGACTTTGGCAGTGACTTCAAGTTTTTCTTTGAGCCTCTGAAGTTTTTCTTGATTATTTTTTTTGCTTTCATCGGGATCAAATGGAGGAAGGTCCCTTGAAAATGACAAATCTAAAACAAAAAGATTAGCGTCTTTGATTTTACTAATGCAATCTCTCAGTTTTTCTCCAGCCGAGTCACCCAAAAAAGAATTTAACAGCAAAAGAATTTTGCGTGGTTCTTCGCGAGTACATTTGCTGGCCAAATCAGAAAAATGATTACCATTTAATGACAACTTATCTACAAAGCTTATAAAAGCTGGATCAAAAACTTTGTCACACAAGTTGTTAATATTTAGGTCTTTCAGGAGAGCGTCAGCTATGCTTAACAATTGCTCGGCCTCTTTAGTAGTGTCGCTTAAGTCACAAGCCAAATTTTGCAAAAGATTATTAGATAAACAAGAATTATTAAATAAATCAAAAAAACTCATCACGCTCTGACACCGGTCACTGGATTTGAATTCAAGAAAATCCTTATTTAATTGAGTGGCTATTTTGAAAATATCACCACAATTTTTAGAAAACTGTTTGGCATTTTTTATGCCACCACAAGTTGCTCCCGTGTCCTTAAGAAATCTATCTACAAACCCAGATGATTTTAATTGGCTCAAGAGGGCTTTAAGTTCATTAACGGTGTTAGTGAGCAAATCAATAAAATCTTGTTTTATTTTGTTGATTTTTGCTTTGTCCTTACAGAGAGCTTTTATTTCATCTGCGGGAGAAGGTGATGGAGACGCTGTAGGAGTAGGAGATGGAGTGGGCTCATCGGGATTTGGCGGAGGAGGGAAAAGAGGTGGAAGGCTTTCTAAGTCTGGAGGCTCCTTTGTCCAATACTCCTCCCATTTAAAGGGTTTGAATATTTTATTTCCTTCTTTGGGCACACGGTCTTCCCAGTTGCCATCTGCTCTGCACATTGCAAAATGCATTAATTTTACTTTATAAACTTTGGGCGAAAGTAATAAATCGATGAGAGCCAGGGGGCCGCCTATTGGATAAAAACCATCCATGAGTGCTTTGAAGGCTATATCTGCTGCGTCTAGCCCGATATTGGCGCACAAAATATGACCATCATAATTCTCCATGTCAGCAAGAAAGTCTTTACCATTCAAATCTTCCTTAACGACCCGTTCTTCAGATACAGCAAAGTTTTGTGCTTTGAAATAAAGCGGGATGTGAGATTCTCCATCATCAGGCAAAAACAGAACATCACCAAAAGCTAGACCCACATTTACAAATAAATTGAAAGCAAAGAGTGAGAATAAATAGCGTCGTAAATAAAACACCAAATGGACCTTATTTTTTAAAATTTTCATAATTACCTAATAGACTGAACTGCAATCATCTGTTTTAACATTATCGGAGTGTTTAATTTTATTTTCAACTGTGTCACAAATGTCAAATGTGTCAATGAAGTGAGGATAGGAATTTTAAAACAACATATTTTCCTGAACCCTCTGAGTTCCTCGTGAGAAATGCCTTTACAGCATCTGTCTTAGAGCTTAAATATACTGGATTTTAGAAACGGTATAATGTGGGGTGGGCTGAAAATCATTAGCCCGCTTTTTTTACTCTCATTATTGCATCTTTAAGTTCTTCAACAACACTGCGCTCAACAAGCTGATTGGTCACATATTTGTGAACGATACTACTCATGAGGGTTTGGTAGGGAACGCCTTCTTGTTTTGCACGACCACGGACAAGATCGTTGTCTAGCTGGGAAATACGAATATTTGTCCGCATATCTTTCATTAGTTTTTTTAGAGTAGTCCTAGCTGCACCCATTGTTTTTATCTTTTTAGTTTCTGAAACACTTACCCAGTGGTCTTTGTTAAAACTTTCTTCTAGGGTCTGCTCCTCTTTTGATAATGTCAATTTTTTAGCCATTCTGATCTCCATATTTTTCGTTTAGTTTCCTTGAGGGAAACACTGTTTTTAAAACAATAAAGTGCTTGTTTTCATCAATGGGTACAGCATGAATATAATTATTCAATTTCAACACTAAAACTTCTTGACAAGGGTAATTCATGCTCTTGTTTTTTATTCGATCTATGAAATCACCTTTTACAATGGCTGCAACAACTTCTTCAAAACTGGGGCGACCTTTTGTTTTTAGTTCTTCATTTTTGGCTGCATTCCAGATGATGTATTTCATGAGTACCCATACATGAGGATGACATAAATGTGTGCCTTTTGTCAACAGATAAATGGTTTCTGGAGATACTCGTGTACCGATAATGAGTTGCGCGAGCAGGCACTGGAATATATAAATATAAAACTGAAAGAACCTTGTCTAATTCGATGAGAGTTTGACGATATTCATTCAAACTTAAGATCATCCACTAAACAATGAGTTTCAGTTATTTCTCGTTTTATATCCAGGAGACTGTGCTTAGGACGACCCCTCACCTTTTTAGCAGAATCACAAATGACAGTCGCCGTTCCCAACACTTCGCCAGTAGATTCTAAACGAACAGTGACCACATAAACATTTGTCCACTCTACAGAATAAGCGTGTTTTGTAGTTTGTATATTGACTTTTTCAATATCAACTTCTTCTTTTTTATGTAAATTGATCTTCTTTTCTAGAACTTCAAGAAAGTTTTGATTTCCAAATTTTTCAATTGCCAGGCGACTGAGGGTGGACTTAAAACCCTCTAAATCATGCTTTTCAACATACTTTAATGCAAACCCAAGGATTCCAACTGGAGTACTATTGCCATTGCAGCCCTGAACAAAAAACAAAGAACTAAGCACAAGAAAAAATAAAACCAACTTTTTTCTCATTAAGTATATTGTCATTCTCACACACCAATCCTTTCTGTAAAGGTATATACACCTTTTTAATAAAAATACAAGCTACTGAGAACGCTTGTAAACTGCTTGCAGAAGAAAAAAACTCAGGCAAAAACCTTCAGATTTTAACCGCATTTAAGAAAAGGTACCCACAAAATCAACACTTAACTCTAATGGGCTTGGGATCAGAAAAACAAATATATAAAACTGAAAAAATATCTGTTTTCCCATGGGAGGGTCTTACATAAACTGATGACTGCATGGTGGAGAGAGATATGTCAGATCATTTCTTGAAGATTTCATTAGAAACTGAGTTCCATGGGTTGCAATAATCAATGTGATCTATTTTTTCTAAATGAGTTGCGTCTCGTGTGACATAAACCAATCCGTTTGCTTTTGCCGTGGCGATCAAAAGGGCATCAATGACGGGCAAAGGATAGCCTTTCATTTCTTGTTCTGAGGAAATTTTCCCCCAGAATTGGCAGGTTGCTAAATTTATTTCTAATATTCTCCCTTCGAATCGACAAATTAAATCATTGTGAAGCCAGTGAGTTAGTTTTTTTGCTTTATTTTTTATTTTAATCTTAGCAATTCCTTTTTCGATTTCACCCAGAGTTAAGACAGATAAAAAAAGATCGTTTTCTTCTTGTTTAGAAAACCAGGAGAGGACATGTGGATTAGGCTGTGGTTTTATCAATTCTGAAATCACACAAGTGTCTAACAAAAAACTCACAGTTTGACTATCCTTCCCATATCGGGACGACGCGAAAGATCGATTTCTAAATCTGTTAAGGGTGAGTTTCTAAAAAACTCAACGAGTGTCCCTCTTTTTTTTGCCTGAGTCATTTTTAAGTACTCCCTTGCCGAGAGAACAACAACCTCGAGATGACCGTGTCTTGTAACAGTTTGTGGACCCTCTTTTAACGCTTTATTTACAAGTTCGCTGAATTTGTTTTTAGCTTCCTGGAGTTGCCATGGTTTTCCCATAAAAGACCTCTTTACTCATGCTAGCAAAATATATCTAGACTGTCTAGTCTTTTTTGTGCAGGTTAATAATCACAAGATTTCGGGTTCTCGGTGGGTCCCCCTGTTTTACAGCAAGATAGCGCACAACAGTGGCGAGGTGTCCAAGCGGTCGAAGGAGCACGCCTCGAAAGCGTGTTAGCATGAAAGTGCTACGAGAGTTCGAATCTCTCCCTCTCCGAACTTCTTGAGCTAAGTAACGAAAATCAAAACCAATGAGTTTTGCAACCCATTGCTTCCATCTTTGAACTGAGCTAAAATAAAATTTTACATAGCTAAGGAGGGAATGATGCAAATTTATTTACAGGGAATAATTTTGGGTGGAGTTCTATTTGGGGTGGGCTGTGCCAGTTTACCGATAGAGAGTCGATTGGAAAAAAACTTTGTCTATAACTGTACTTTAAAGTTATTGGAGAAAAAAGTTTCTCCACAAGATGCTGAAAAAATTTGCACTTCCTCCCATGCCGCTGAGATGGCTGAGTCAGATAAGACAGCTCCAAGAACCCCAGCTGCGATTCCCGTAGAGGCGAACCCTCCTGAACAAAAGATTCCTGCTAAGAGTCCATAAAAATTGCCAAAGCCGGGTTGACTTGCTTTGTAAATTAAAATGCTTCTTTGATAGCGATGTGTTCTTTCTAAGTATCGACAATAAAAAGAGCTCCGGGAAGCTTTTTCATCTCTTCGATCACGCCCAAAGATTTTTTTAATTTTTCGAGTTCATGATCCAATCGGGATTGCTCTTTTTAAGCAGCATCCCGTTGATCTTCTCTGGCTGCTGAGGATCACTGAGTTCTTTTGTAATCCATCCGTAAAAGACCCTTGAGCTCATCAATCAGCTTTTTTGCCTTTTCTAAATCATATTCTAAAGATTCGACTCATCTCGTAATCTCTCAAGACATTTTTAAAAGAACTACGGTGGCCATTCCGGAATGGGCCAGTTGTTTTGAGATAAAACATAAAGAAACTCCTGGATGTTTTTCTGGAAGTATCTTTTAATACCCACAAGATCTCTCCCCTACTCCACAATTCGAGACCAAGAGAGATAATCCCAAAAGCGTTTTAGAGCGGGCTGACCCTTCTTTGCTCCTGTCATCAGTCGGGCAGTGAGGCCTGCAACTTCGCGCAAAAAGCGCCTGAGAGCGTGAGGGATGAAGCATGGATCCCTTTCCCACTGCTAAACTCGATCGCATCGTAATGTGCAGTTGTTTAGCGGGGTCAAACGAGCGTGCTTCTTTTCTTTTACGTGTTTTAGAATGCACCTCGCCACCATTTCCTTGGCATGTTCTTTACCATGTTCTTTTCTCTGTTTCTTAAAGAAAGGATACGAGCAATGTTATTTCAACTCTATTTTTTTATCCAATGATCTAATTATTTTATTTTAAAAACACAGTAATTTTTCATTTTGTAAACTTTTGTAAACTTTTTCCAGCTTTTCATGCTGCGCGAACACACGTGCACTTGTAAGGCCTGAAAATATATTTTTTTATAAGTCCACCCCGGAGGCCACCCAAAAATGGTCGGGGGACTCCGTTTTTAAACCGAGCCTGCAGAATGAGGCTGAACAGTCACAAAGAGATTTCAAAAACGTGCCCGGAGAGGTTCGAACTCACGACCTCGAGCTTCGGAGGCT
>CAZBEI010000092.1:0-43000 GCA_964490895.1 uncultured Bdellovibrio sp.
GCCAGCTATCTCTCCACCATGAGAAAGCAAGGGGAAAGTTTATTAGAAGCTATTCATGCTGTTTTCCTGGGCCAACCAATCCCTATTGCTCAACCCCCCTAGTTTTTACACCGAGCCTGAAGAATGAGGCTGAACAGTCACATATATTTTAACATTTTGAACTCGGTTTTTATTAAAAAAAAGCTATTTTTATGTATTTTTTTGTTGATTTTATGGTTTTATTGAGAGATAGATCTTCCTGTCTTTTCTTTAAGACATACACATGCCTTAAAGAAAAGAACTCTGGGAGGATTGAAAAGTGATGAACTTAAATTTGAAAACTTTGTCTGATTCAGAACTTCTTGTTCAAACAAAAAAAGCAGTGACTCACGAAAGAGAATCCACCAACTTTGTCTTAGATCACCTTCGAGAAGTAGAACAAAGATACCTTTATGCAAAGCTAAAATACAGTTCGATGTTTGAGTATTGCACTAAAGAGCTAAAATATTGCAACGCTAGTGCCCAACTCAGGATAGACGCGATGAGGCTGTCTAAAGACGTGCCGGAACTTAAAGAATCATTGCAAAATGACAGCTTAAATCTTTCAGTCATTGGGACCGTGCAGAAGTTTATGAGACATGAGAAAGCGAAATATAAGAAACGTTATAGCCCCGAACAAAAGAGGGCTTTGCTCAAACAAGTGGAGAAAAAATCAAAACTTGAGACAGAGCAGTTTTTTACAGGCATATCCCCAGAGTTTATCCCGTCAGAGAAAAAAAGAGTGCTTAGTCCAACGCAGACCGAGATTAGGTTGGTGGCAGATCCAGAGCTTTTAGAGCTCATGGAACTCATGAAATCTAAGCTCATCCAAAAAGGGAACTCTGATCCAAGCTATGCGGATGTTTTTAGAGAAGGATTAAAAAAAGCGTTAAAAGTTAAGGCTACTTTTTCTAAGGCACAAGGGCCAGAGCTAGAAAATAACAAAAAGAGTCAAACTCAAACTGTGGCTACTTCGCCAGAAGAAGTAAAAACCGAAGTAACCCAGAGGCCCTATATTCCTGTTTTAGTTCGTAACGAAGTATCAAAAAAATCTCAGGATCAGTGTACCTACGTCTCGCCTATTACAAAAGAGCGTTGCGCAGAGCATAGATTTTTGCAGATTGAGCACGAAATTCCTTTTGCCAAAGGAGGGAGCTCGACGGCAGAAAATTTAACTTTGCTCTTTGCCACCCACAATCGCCTCAGAGCGGTAGAGGAGTTTGGGGTACAAAAAATGCAGAAATATAGGTATAGCAATCGTGAGGTATAAGCATTGGCACTTAGTCACAATCACTCCATGACTGTTCGAGGGGCTACAGGCAAAGACTGTAAGTTCGGTGCCAATTTGTAATTTTTCAGGCCATTTCCGGCGCCCATGACGCCCATGGTTATAGCCCTAGAAACCGGTCTGGTATTTCATTAACGTACTGCTTTTATTAAACTTATAAAATTTAAATAAATTATTTTCTAAAATTCAAAAATTCGCACGCTTTTTGCTTCTATTAACCCATTGGGGCCACAATGACGTGGCCCTTTTATAACAAGGAGGTCCACTATGCTCTATTTTAAGATCCAGCATATCTTGTCGGGTCTGATTCTGATTTTACTATTTTTGAGTGGGTGCACCAAGTCGGAGTCCATTGAGACCGACGGTGTGCTTCTCAAAATGAATGGAGAAGTGAGGGTGATTTCTGAAACGGACGCAAAAAAACTTTGCGAAAATCATTTTTGCGAACCCAATTATATTTATTCGATTAATTTTGGGAGAAAAAAACCAAAGCCTACTCCAACTCCTAGGCCCACGCCTTCTCCATCGCCTTCTCCATCGCCTTCTCCGTCTGGAGACCAAATGGATTACTCTAAGGAAAAATTGCGCTTAAAAGAAGCTTGGAAGGTTACTGAGGGCTCCCCAGAGATTTTGGTGGCCGTGGTAGATACGGGTGCTGATTATGAACACAGTGATCTCAAAAACAACATGTTTATTAACGAGCGTGAAAAAAACGGCCAATCTGGAGTAGATGACGACGGAAATGGGTTTGTGGACGATGTCTATGGCTATGATTTTTTTAGCAACAAGGGAAACGCCATGGATGACAATGGACACGGAAGTCATGTCTCTGGAATTATTGGCGCAGAGCTCAATGGTTTTGGGAGTGTGGGGGTTTCACCAAAAGTAAAAATCTTGCCTCTCAAGTTTTTAGGATCAAATGGAAGTGGTTCTGCAGCAAATGCCATCAAAGCCATTGATTATGCGGTGGCGATGGGAGCACAAGTCATCTCAAACTCGTGGGGAGGGGGCGGCAGGTCTGAACTCTTAAACGAATCCATTCAAAAAGCGATCCAGAGTGGAATTTTTGTGATGGCTGCAGCAGGAAATGAAACCAATAATAACGACACCAGTCCTTCGTATCCTGCTTCTTATGATGGGGTGTTAGCGGTAGCTTCGAGCAATGAAAATGACGGGCTTAGTTCTTTTTCGAACTTTGGGGTAAAGACCGTCTTTTTGGCCGCTCCGGGCAGCAATATCTACAGCACGTACATGAACAACCAATATCGCACCCTGAGTGGGACTTCGATGGCCACGCCCCAAGTCTCAGGCGCACTTGCTTTGGCACTCAGCCTTAAAAAAGGCTTAGCTCCAGAGCAAATGAAAAATGCGATGTGTGACAGTTCGGCAAAAATTCTATTGAGCGCAGTCAAGTGCGGTCGTTTGGATGTTGCAGAGCTTATCAATCAAATCAGTAGAAGGTAGGGGGGCCAGGAGGGCCAGAAAAGCCAGAAAAGGAAAAGGGGGGGGGCCTGAGCAATTGGGCCTCCTTTTTTTAAGTTGAAAATAAAAATAAATGCGCAGAGAATTTGTGGATGGGTTTGCTTATGCTTTTAGCTTTTTTTCAAAAAAGCGCATACGCCGAAAAGCCTTACCTCATGGCAGTTTTAGGTGATTCTGTTTCTGCAGCTACTTTTGCAAATACCAGTGTGAATTTATTTTCTTCCTTAGTGCCAGACAGTGAGGATCTCTTTTTATATGATAATAAAAGCACCCTTTCTTGGGTATCTGGAAAAAAAATCCGTTCCCATTTTGTCTATCTCAGCAAGGTTTTGGGAGGGCGTTTGGCTGTTGTAAACAACGCCGTGCCTGGAGCTAAAAGTCAAGATGTCATTGATCAAGCCAAGCGCTTGCTCAATGAAATAAAAACGGGAGATTATGCTTTGCTCAAATATGTGACCCTGATGATTGGTGGTAACGACGCCTGCTCTACAGAAGAAGACGGAGGCACTCCAAACCACACGATGGAGACTGCTTTACTCCATGTATTTTGGCTTTTATCCCAAATTAAGCAGCCCGAAAAAATCAGAATTTTTGTGCCAGCTATTCCAAAAATTCCAGATCTGGGGAGAGACGAAATTTTAAATACGACCACTCTCAAGCACTGGAGTTGCCGTGTTATTCGAGATCAGATTTTTAAGTCTTGCAATCCACTCATCGTGTGGAGTGACGAGACAGAATACAAAGCACACCTCAAAACTGTCGAAGAAAAAAACACGGTCCTACAAGAGACCGTAAAAAAAGCAAACCAGTTTTTTCCAAACTTAGATGTGTATTATAGCCCTCGACTTTTTGAGGCCCAGGTTTACCCAGAATATTTAGCAGCCGATTGTTTCCATCCCAATGCCAGAGGCCAGCAGGAACTTTCAGATCAGCTCTGGGCTGATCAGCCGTGGTTTTGAAGCGGAACCCTAATCCTTTTCAATTTTAAAATTAAAAGCCACGATTTTAGGCTGCCCTTTTTGTCGGAGGTAGGACTTTTCAATAAAATGGACCTCTCCTTTTTTGGAGATTGTTAAGAGTGTTGTGGAGTGTGTTCCATAGCCAGGCGCACGCACAAACAAAGAAGAAAGGAGCCGTTCTACTTCTATCCCCATACCCGTATTTGGAAGTGTCTGATCAGGGTAAGGGGTAGTGTTTTTCATGAGTAAAAATAAATCTTCTTCAAAGCCTTCTTTTTTCTGAATTATTTCTAAAAATTTTTTCTTTCCTTCAGAGACTTTGGGCCATGGGGTGTCTAAAAATGCATTGCTCAGTCCATAAACTCCCGGCTTAAGTGACAGGAGTTGGCCTTGTTGTGAGGAGAGGTGGTATAAGCCTGCAGGATTTCCGACTACAAGATTAAAGTCAGCATAGTTGTTTTTGACGCTGAGAATATTTTGTAAGTAGTCTTTTGGAGCAAGAGAAGAAGTTAAAAAATTTTTTACCAACATTCCACGCGAAATTTGTTCACTCTTTAAAATTTTTTTCTTTCTAAAGTTGGTGACCATAGCCCATTGCCCTGTTTGGGTGATTCCAAGCCAAGTGCCACTACTCCCCAAGTCCTTTCCAGCCAGCAGATGCCGGTTGTCATCCCAAAACTGTGCGGGTAAGGATTTGCGATTATAGTATTCGTCTCGATTGTGAATTAAAATGAGGTCAAACTGAGGATGGTTTTTGTACGCAAATAAACAAAGGCACATAAAGATATCTTTATAATTTAACCTATTAGCTCAAGAATTCCACACAAAAAAGCTTGCTCAAAACTTTGGCCTGTCCTATGGTCAAGCCTTATTTAATCAAAAAGGAGATTTAACGATGCGTTATTCAGATCCAAATACCCCAGGCAGTGTTGTGGAATTTAAAAAACAATACGAAAATTTTATCAATGGCAAGTTCGAAGCTCCTGTCGACGGACAGTATTTTGACGCAATTTGTCCTGTGTATGGAAAACCCTATACAAAAGTGGCTCGTTCGAATCATAAAGACATCGATCTTGCGCTCAATGCTGCCCATGACGCTTTTGTCTCTTGGGGTCGCACCAGTGTCACAGAACGATCCAATACGCTGCTTAAAATTGCAGATCGAATGGAAAAGAATTTAGAGAAATTAGCAGTCGCAGAAGTCTGGGGAAATGGAAAACCAGTACGAGAAACTTTGGCAGCTGATCTCCCTTTAGCGATAGATCATTTTAGGTATTTTGCTGGGGTCATCCGCGGCGAAGAAAGCGGAATGGCAGAACTTGATTCTCAAACTGTCTCTTACCATATTAAGGAACCTCTGGGTGTAGTCGCGCAAATTATTCCATGGAACTTTCCACTTTTAATGGCAGCCTGGAAATTGGCCCCTGCATTGGCGGCTGGAAATTGTGTTGTCATAAAGCCTGCCGAGCAAACTCCAGTGTCGATATTACTTTGGATGGAGCTTGTGGCGGATTTATTGCCCAAAGGGGTTGTCAATATCGTCAATGGATTTGGGATTGAGGCAGGAAAGCCTTTGGCTTCTTCGCCGCGAGTGGCAAAAGTTGCTTTTACGGGCGAGACGACAACGGGGCGCCTTATTATGCAATATGCGTCTGAGAATATTATTCCAGTGACATTAGAGCTTGGTGGAAAAAGTCCCAATCTGTTTTTCGAAGATGTGATGACAAAAGAAGACTCTTTTTTCGAAAAATGCCTCGAAGGATTTACGATGTTTGCGCTTAATCAAGGCGAAGTCTGCACTTGTCCGTCACGCGCTTTAGTACAAGAGTCCATCTATGATCGCTTTATGGAAAAAGCCTTAGATCGTGTCTCAAAAATTAAGGTAGGGCATCCTTTGGATACAACTACAATGATGGGGGCTCAAGCCTCACAAGATCAGATGGAAAAAATTCTCTCTTATGTTCAAATTGGTCGCAACGAGGGAGCAAAAGTGAGAGCTGGAGGAGCACCCGCAAAAATCCCAGGTGCAGAAGGGGGCTATTACATGCAGCCCACGGTTTTTGAGGGAGTGAACTCCATGCGTGTATTCCAAGAAGAAATCTTCGGCCCAGTGGTTGCAGTCACAAAGTTTAAAACACGCGAAGACGCCTTAAAAATAGCCAACGACACGCTCTATGGCTTAGGTGCAGGAGTATGGACACGCGATATTCACACTGCTTATGAGTTTGGGCGCCAGATTAAAGCCGGAAGAGTGTGGACCAATTGCTTTCACTTATACCCAGCCCACGCTGCTTTTGGTGGCTATAAGGGCTCTGGAATTGGAAGAGAAACCCATAAGATGATGCTCTCGCATTATACACAGACTAAAAATCTCTTGGTTTCTTATGATCCAAAACCGATGGGATTTTTTTAATTGAATACAGCTTGCTCGGTGGGGCAGGACGGAGTACCTGCTCCAATTGTAAAAAATAAGGACGGCAGTGTCTCCCGGGTAGGTGCCACTGCTCGTGCGATGGATCTCATCATAAAGCTTAGAAAAAACCATGGCCCACTTTTATTTCACCAAAGTGGAGGCTGCTGTGACGGTTCAGCCCCAATGTGTTTTTCTCGAAATGAATTTAAAGTCGGAGCTCGGGATGTCTGCTTGGGTTTTTTAGATGGAGACCCAGTCTATATCTCTGGAGTTCAGTTTGAGGTCTGGAAGCACACCCAACTTATTATTGATGTTGTCCCAGGGAGGGGTGCAAGCTTTTCGCTCGAAATCCCCCATGGAGTGCGGTTTTTAACTCGCTCGCGGGTGTTTACTGAAGAAGAGCAATCTTGTCTATTGCCCCCGCTAGGAGCAGGGGCAGGAGACAAAGTCTTATAAGTCCGATTCTGTTTCGCGGTCTTGTCGTTCCCGTTCGACTTGATCTTTCCAGATTTCTTGTTCAAGAAGGGCTCTTTCTTTCACAAGATCAGGAATGAGCTTGCCCCAGTTGTCATACTTGAGGGGTTGCTTGATGTTCAAATCTCGTGCCTGAGCGTCATCACGTAAAACTTGAAGTGAAATTCCTGTGGACCAGCCATAGGGGCCGACCTTTAAACAAAGTGCTCCAATTTTCTCAGACGGTGCGCCAACCGGTACGATTTCATCGTGAGCAAAGGCCGCTGCTGTGCCTAGAAAAGTACCTAGGACAATGGCTAATAAAACATTCTTTTTTTTCATGATTTCCTCCCTTAATTAAGTCCCAAATATTACCTCAACGAAACCCCAACGAGGTAAGTAAGAGCTTCATAAAGAAGATAGCGCACATTGTCAAATTATTTTTTTGTAGAAAAAGTCCTCCTAGAATTATCGTACCCATTTGGCATGAGGATAGAGATTTTGAACTTATTTCGAAGTTTACGGAACTCAAGACCACCATTCCTAGCCTTTGAGTCTTGCCTCGAGTCGATTGCCCGCAGCTTTGTGATCTAAGATGAGGCGTGTTTTTTCTGCAATGACACTGCCGGCTTCTAAGGCAGGCAGCCCGGCAGAGTAAATATTAGAAAGCACAGTGTATTCGAACTGGATATTGGGATTTTCGCTAAAAAGAGCTGCTTTTTTCTGAGCTTCCTGGTCTAAAAGTTGGTACACCCAATAACAAGACATGCTTTGGGAGGCAAGCGCGTCTCCTCCAGGGCGTTCGCCGATGAGTAAAATCGTGAGCTCGTTTTTTAGAGTGAGAGCCAAGTGCTCTGCAGCCTTGACCCTCCCCAGCGGAAATAAAATGGGCTGCTCTAATTTTAAGCCCATGCTCTTGAGCCCATCTGATAAAACTAAAAATAAATCCCTAAAGTTGTGGTGAATGGCCTCGCTACTTAAGCCATCGGTCACTGCAATTTGGACCTTGGGAGGTGTTTGTGAAAAAATTTTTAATTTTAAAATACTTTCTTCGTCTAAGCGTGACCCCAGCTCTGGAGAATTGAGGTGGCTTTCTTTGTTTTTTGCGCGAGTGCTTAAAACTAAAAAGGGAGTTATTTTTTGTAGGTCTATAATATTGAGGTCACTTTGGATGGCTTTTCGCGCCAAAGCCTGATTGAGCTTAAGTTCACGCGTGACTTTGTCAGAAGGTCTAGAGCCTGCGTTTTCTAATCCATAAAGTGCAGGAGTGGCTTTGAGGAGTTCCTGAAATTCTGTCTCAGAACTGCAAAAAATCTTCGGATTGCCCCAATTTTCGCCCCGAATGATTTCACCACTTGCAGTGCGAGCGAAAATCTTTTTTTCTAATGCCCATTCTAAATACTCTGGAGTTGTTTTTTTGCCATAGATTTCTCTGAGCGTCTGATTGTCATGCCCGCTCGTATCAAAGTAAGCGAGCATTCGGTCTGTGTTTAAGCACACATCCATATAGTAATTGGCTCCCGCTGCAGTGAGCATTTGAGTGCACATCTGTTGGCCTTCGAGTGTGATTTTTGAGTGGAGTGTATAGCACGGGGCCATCCCCATGGGCAGTCCCATCAGTTTGCCCATAAACTGATCTTGTAAGTTCGAAATAATGACTTCGAAATTATCCAAGTGAGTTTCGGGCCCAATAAATCCAGTGACATTGTTGACCATGAAAGGGTCATACCTTCGTGCCAGGCCGTAGGTGAGGGCTTCGGTTGTAGTCATATCAATGCCATTGTGTTTGCCATAGGAAAACTCGCTGCCCTGGCCGGTTTCGAAATACATAAATTGCTTGCAACTTTTTTCTGAAAGTTTGAGGGGCCCTCTCTCAGCCATGGTTTGGTAAGCATGGTCTAATAACTCTACAGTGATATCAAATTCAGTGAGGTTTGTTTTTTCAGTGCCCGCCAAACTTTGGAACATAATTTCTACTGGGGCGCCTTTTTCTAGGCATCCCAGTTGAGTTTTGATGTGTGATAAAACACAGATTTGAGTAGGGGCTCCTGTTTGACGTCTGATTTTGTCTAATTGCCTTAGAACGGCAGAAACACTTTCTACAGTGTCGATAGCAGGATTGACGCCTATCAAAGCGTCTCCCGATCCAAGAGAAAGCCCAATATAACTTAGCATTGTGATGCCACGCAAATCATCGGTCGGGTGGTTGGGCTGCAATCGAGAGGAGAGAGTCCCAGGCAATCCCAAAGTTGTTCTGGCGCGCGTGGGAGTGTGGATTTTTTGAGTGACTAAAATGAGTTCATGGGTGTCTAAAAGCTTGGTGAGCGAAGCTACCATGACTCCTGTCATAGCGCGGCCAATAGCTTTGATGTCTTCGCCAGTATGAGATTTTAAGAAATAATCTTTGAGTTCACCTAAAGTCCATTTCGAAATTTTCTCAAACCGCTCTAAATCAATATCATAATTGACTCTCATCACAGAGTCGATTTCGCCCTCACCATTGGTGAGTGGGTGTTTGTAGAGGTGTTCTAAGGTGAGAGTGGAGAGAATGGAGCGGGCCGCTTCGCGAGTAGCCTCATCTGGAGCCGAGAGTTTGGCATTTCTGTCTCCTGCTTTGCTAAAGTCAGCAGCACCTAAAAGACTTTTGAGTCCAAAAAAAGTAAAGGTGTTGCCTAGAAAACAGAGCTCGTATTTTTCTTCTTTTAATTTTTCCGGTGATTTTTTTGGCAAGTTTTCGGGCGAGTCTTTTGGAATGCTGATCTGATCGAGTGGTCGCATGGTTAGCTTATTACACAATCAATGCGGATTTGTATAGAGTGAAACTGGAATAACTCCGTTTTTCACTGCTCCAAGGCTGACAAATTGTGCCTTTTTTGGATTCACCTCAAGTTCATCGATGACAATGAGGTTGAGTGCAGAATTTCCCCAGTCGTTGAGATAGTTTCCCAGTGTTTTCCCGATGTTTTTGGGGACAAATAAGACAATGGGGGATCGAAGTGTAAGGAGGCTGTTTTTAATTCGATCTACAAAAGATTTTATTTCTGACAGATTTTTTAAGTGTGCAGAAATGGTAAAAGCGGCTGCAGTTTGAGATTTTTGAGCTAAATCAAGGGCACTCTCAATTTCTCCTAAGATCGGCACGTCGAGGCAGGGGAGGTGCGCCAAAGGGCTCAGGTAAACAGTCGAGCCAGAGATTTCAGTACTGCCCAGAACTAAACCGTAGAGGGTGGCTCGCCCCAGGTGTTTGGGGAGGTGGGTTTTTAGATTTCTGGAGAGCAGGGGAGATTGTAGGATTTTTTGAGCGAGATCGATTCCAAAATCTCCATAAAAAGTAGTGGGTGGCCAGGGTTGTCCCAGAATAAATGAGTAGATCAGTTCTCCTACACCTCCAGAAAAAGTCAGTTTGAATTCTTTTTTAATTTTAAAATCCGAAAATCCAAAATCCCCATCTCTCAAAAATAGAGGTGGGTCAAAATTTTCTAAAGTTCTAATATAAAAATTTAATACGCTTTCGATTTCTTGGGGATAAAGCTCCTGGCCCTCTTTTTTCGAAATTTTAAGATACTCTAAAAGTTTTTTTCCATGGGGAGAAAGTTTTGTGATGAGGTAAGTGCCAGGCTGAAATTGAAAATGCCTAGCTCCAACCCAGAGACAGCCTTGAGACAAGAGCTCTCCTTTTTGCCCTAGAGCAATATTGCTTGTCCCTCCGCCGATGTCAAAATTGAGAAACATTTGCTCCGGTTCTTTGAGCGAGAGTTCTAGACAGTTGCCCATAAAAGACACCCAAGACTCGTAGGCGGGATTTCCAGCTAATCCAACGAGAGTTTCTGGGTAGCGCCGTCTAATTTCTTTTGTGATTTCTAATGCGTTTTCTTTGAGTGCTGCTAGCCCTGTGATGATGACTCCCCCTCGGGTCAGTAGCTCTGGATCAGGGTCTAAATGAGAAAACCACTCACCTAAATTTAAAAGAAGGCTGGGATCTATTTTTTCTTCTATAAAAGGAGTAAAAATGGGCTCTGAGCGATAGAGGACTTCCAGTTCTCCGCGCTCCATTCGTCCATTGATGCTGTTTTTTAACAAGGGAGCCTTGGCTATAAGGGCGCTTGAGGTAGTTGAGCCAAAATCCAAGGCAAAAGCTTGCATCCATGTTTGCATCGAAGCAAGAAATACCTTTGTCTACGAAAAATGACAATGGGAGAGTCAATAACGTTGTATGGGTTGCGAATAATGCAATAGACTAACAATAGAAATCAGTGTAGAAGTGCTGCGTATGTTAAAAGTCATTACAAGCCTGTCGTTGTTGTTTTCTTTAGTTGCTTTTGCACAAGACCATCATCCCACTCCCGGCGGCATATCTACTACTCATGGAATGCTTTTATTTGGGACAAAAGAAAAAATATACCTTTCTCACTGGCCCATGTTTCACGCTCCCCATGATTACCAGGTTCTTTTCCAAGTAACCTTGAACCCAAAGGTAAAAGAAATATACATCAAGGATGCTGAGGCCACTAAAGATGTAGACAAAATTGTATATTCATTCGAACCAAAACCCTTTGTATTAGAGGATTTTATCAACAATCCAACTCCCCTGATTGGGTCGATTTCTAGAGGGCATTATGAACAGCAAGATGAAGAAGAACCACACCTTCCCAAGGATATTCAAGTCAATGTAAAGGTACTCTACTCTAAAAAACTTAACTCAAACACGGAACCGCCCAAAAATGCACAGTATTTAGTCTTTGGAGATAAGTTTGAAACCTTTATGGCCCATGTCATCACTAGTAAACCGAGTTTTGACCACATTTTTCAGGTGAAAATCGAAGATAAAACAATAATGGACGCACTCAAAACAAAACCCTTTCTTAAACTCGAACTTCCTGGTTTTTCTGAAAATCAGGATCTTGATGAAAAACTACAAAACAATCAAGAGCTTTCAGTGCGCCTCGAAGGAAGTGCGGAGATTAAGAAACTTACACTTCTTAAGAAACTCTACTCCAACTTAGATTTTACTCCTAGAGACTTAAAATAAAATTTTAGGGCTTCTGAGTAAGGGGCAATATCCGGGCTAAAGGGATAAGCACTAAAAATTATATCAGTGTTTTCAGAAGTTCCACAGCTGGACATACGCGGATTCCTTCGGGAGTTAATATAGGTTGGGTAAGGTGTCTTTTTAGGTGCATGAGAGCCGGTTGCCAGATTTTTTGATAGGTGTCAAAAATACTTGCTTGTAATTTTGATAGGTGTCAAAATTACAAGCCTTTCTAAGAACCCTGTCAGATAGCTTTTAGAAGATCGTTTCTAGTTTTTGAGGGAAAGCCTCTAAAGTTAAAAATCAGAGAAGAAGTCTACTTGGATGAAAACATTCCGGAACAAAAATAATTCCGCTCTAAGATGAGGTCATGTTCTAATAGCAAGTGTTTTAACTCAGGTTTGCTGTCACGCTTCTAAAAAAATTTCTTTACTCAAGTTCTGTCATTCATTGTATAAATAAAGCGTGGTTTTGACAAAGCCCTTAAAAAACTTTATGGCCACCTTGTGTGCAAAAGACACCGAGATTTTATCTCAAGTCGATTTGGATCTTGTGTGTGCGAGGGTAGAAAAATTTATGAGGGGGCTTCCCTTTCATTTCCGAATGACATTTTGGCTGTGTTTATTTTTATTAGAATACGCGATTTTTCCTCTCGTCATTAAGTGGAGGCCCTTGTCTTGGATGGAGGTAGAAAATCAGCTCGAGGTTCTAGGTGAGTGGCAGAACTCGCGATTTCACCTCAAACGCATGGTTTTTGAGTTTGTAAAAAGAATATGTTTACTCCACTTGTTTTCCGAACCTAAGCTCATGATCCACCTTGGGTTTGAGTCGAGTCTCAAAAATAGGGCGGCGCATGTTTCAAAATAAAATCCAAAATGGCACTGAAATTCAAAAAAATTTGAGCTTAGAGGCAGATGTGGTGATTGTGGGCTCGGGCGCAGGAGGTGCCGTTTTAGCAAAAGAGCTCTCAGAGGGAGGCAAAAAAGTCATTGTGATCGAAGAAGGAGGGTACCACCCCCCCGAAAGTCACACAGATTTGCCATTTGAGTCTTTGTCCCGCCTCTATCGATATCAAGGCGTGTTTACCACTCTAGGTACGCCGTTTATCCCGATGCCGATGGGACGCGCGTTGGGTGGAACTACCGTGATTAATTCTGGTACTTGTTTTAGAACTCCCGCTCCTATTTTTAAAAAATGGCAAGGGCTTGGACTAAAAGACTTAACAGAGGAGGCTTTTAATCCTTTATTCGAAAAAGTCGAAAAAACAATCCATGTGCAAGAAGTGGATTTTAAGGTGATGAGTCGGTCCAATTCTATCGTCCATGATATTTTGGTCAAAAGAGGCACACCTGGAAAAGTTCTCAAAAGAAATATCAAAGATTGCGAAGGGTGTGGTTTTTGCTGCTATGGCTGTCCGAGCGGGGCCAAACAAAGCATGGATCGGTCATATCTGCCGCTGGCATTTCAGGCAGGTGCTCAGGCGTACACGCATTCGCGAGTAAAAAAGATCTTATTTGATAAAAACAAAGCTCAAGGGATTGTGGCCGAATTTTTAAATCCATTGGGAAAGCCCAGTGGATTTGTTCTTACCGTTTTGGCGCCCCATGTGATTATTTCTGCTGGTGCTGTTTTTACGCCGCTCATTTTATCCCAAAATCATATTAGAAATAAAAATCTCGGACGGCATTTGACCATCCATCCGGCGACTAAAATGTATGCCCGCTTTGATGAAAAAATCAACTCGTGGGAAGGCACCCCTCAAGCTTACTATATCGATACGCTCAATGACGAAGGCATTATGTTTGAGGGCATTGTGATGCCGCCTGATGTGGTGGGGATGACGGTGCCTTTTAATGGTAAAAAGCTCAATGGGTTTATGCAACATTACAAATACATGGCGACTTTTGGTTTTTTAATTCAGGACTCAGGATCAGGTAGCGTGCGGCAACTTCCTTTTGTCGGCCCCAGTGTTTTTTATAATTTAAACAAAGAAGATGTAAAAAAATTTAGAAAAGGGCTAGCTTTTATCAGCCGTATTTTTTTAGAGGGAGGAGCCAAAGAAGTCATCTCTTTGTTTCATGGAGCCCATGAGCTAAAATCAGAGAGTGACATTCGAGCGCTCGAAAAAATGCCCCTCACACCTATGGACATTGAGTGCATGGCATTTCATCCCTTGGGCAGTGCCAGGATGGGAGCAACCTCTGAGAGCGGAGTGGTGGGGGAGGACTATAGAGTTTTTGGATACGATGGACTTTATGTCTGTGATGGTTCTATCATTCCGACTTCTCTCGGAGTCAATCCTCAAGTTACCATCATGGCTTTTGCTACACGTTTGGCAAATCAACTCCTATAACTAGACCTAGGCCGAAATTAAGCTCAGTAAAAATGAGTATACAGGATCAATTTTACGCGATAAAATGGTTACCATGGATCATTTTTACAGCCTTCAAAACTATTGGACAGACCCCGAGTGGCTACGCAATCGGATGTTATTTCTTTCTGGCCCACGACAGGTGGGGAAAACAACCCTGGTTCAAAATACGCTGTGTGGAGAGTCTGGTTCTTATTTTAATTGGGATAATCCAAAAATCAGACGTGCTTATCGCGAAGATTCTGATTTTTTTTCTTCAAGCACCTCTCCTTGGATTTGTTTTGATGAAATCCATAAACGACCTCAATGGAAAAATATCCTCAAAGGAGCATACGATACTTTTAAGGATAAATTTCGCTTTGTCATTACAGGAAGTGCTCGGCTTGAGGTTTTTAAAAAAAGTGGTGACTCTCTTGTAGGACGGTATTTTAATACGCATCTTTTTCCACTCAATCTAGGAGATTTTAGAAAAAAAGATTTTTCGCAACTTCCAGAAAATCCAATGGATTTGCTTGAAAAAGCAGCCTCCACAAAAGACACTCCAGACTTAGAGCCACTTCTCAGTTTGTCCGGATTTCCTGAACCTTTTTTTTCTGGATCAGAGTCATTCTGGAAAAGGTGGTCCAAGCAACATCAGGAACTTATTATCACAGAAGATTTGAGAGATCTCACAAGGATTGTGAATTTTGATAAGTTGGAACATTTTTTAAAAATGATGGGCCCCTCTATTGGTCAAACCATCAGTCATCTCCATTTTGCTAACGATTTAGAAACTACCCATGGAACAATTAAGCGGTGGTTGCAAGAATTGAACAAAGTTCAGCTACTCTTTCCGGTGCCTCCTTATTCTAAAAAAATTCGAAAGGCCTATCGTCTTGAAAAAAAATGGTACTTCATGGATTGGAGAGCTGCTGGTGGGGACAAACTTTTTGAAAACTATGTTGCCTCTACTTTGCACCGAGCGGTTACGCTTTACTCAGATCGTTTTGGAGAGGATCTTGCTCTGTATTTTATTCGCACCCACGATGGGGCTGAAGTCGATTTCATGATTACAAGAAATGATGTTCCGTGGCTTTTGATTGAAGCAAAAGAAGGAAAACCAGATCCCACAAGAGCGGTCTATCGATTTTCGAATGAGCTCCATGTTCCCTGCGTCATTGTGACGCGAAAAGCTGGGATTGCAAAAAAAAACAAAGAAAGTGGAAGACAACCTATCCTCTCTTTGTCCATGAATCGTTTATCTCAAGTGCTGCCCTAGTCAAATCTTTGACAACTTCATTTCTGATTCATTCTGTGTCAAAATCATCTTAAGACTTTATGGTTTGGACAACATACAAAGAAAAAATTAAGCACTTGTCCCAAAGGATTGTGGACGCACAAAAGCCGATCCGCATTTTAGATGCGATCAAATGGGATCCCTCCATCGAACACGATCTTAAAAAAAGTCATTACAAAGACATCCCTAAGCTGGCCCCTGATTATTATTCAAAGTTGGACATGGGTTATGATCCTGATAAAAAAATCCAGGAATTCAAAGAGATAGAACAAGAAATCACAACAGCACTTGGAGCTGAAGACGAAATAGGCCGCCTCCTTCTAGCCATGAGTCAAGAATATCAGACCGTTGTCAAAATGATTTTAAATCGCGGGACAAAAAAATTTTGGGAGTACAGCTGTCAACTCTATGGTTCTCCAAAAGATTATTTTTTTGGAGATAAAAATAAAATCATTGATTTAGGGCACATGCTTTATTCTGTCTTATCCAAAATTGACGACAGTGCGCTAGGGTCTGAGTATCCAGAGGACATTGAGGCAGAAGAAGTCGTTCGTACCCTCAATGAGCGATTTCAAAATTATTTTGTAGATGATCCTGTGCGGGCTAAGCTTTCGGATGGGATTTTGGCTGATGCTTCTGCAGGAAGTGACATTGTCAAAATCAAAGAGGGTTCAAAATTTTCTAAAAGAGATGTCGATATTCTAGAAGTCCATGAAGGTTGGGTGCATGTAGGAACCACTCAAAATGGAAATGCGCAACACATTGCCAAATGGCTCTCCAAGGGGCCTCCACGTTGTTCCGCCACGCAAGAGGGTCTCGCAGTTTTTATGGAGATTTTTTCTTTTCGCACTTACCCCAGGCGCGCCAGACAAATTAACGACCGCATTTTGGCGATCGATAAGGTCGAAGAAGGTGCCAATATTCTAGAACTCATTGAGTTTTATAGAACCGAAGGGTACTCCGAAGAGGACTCTCTCAACAATGCCAAACGAGTTTTTAGAGGAGGCCCCCTAGAGGGGGGTGCTCCTTATACGAAAGACATCTCTTATTGCCGTGGCTTTATACAAAATTATAATTTTATGCAGGCGGCAATTCGCGGAGCCCGTCCTCAGCTCATTCCTTTTTTGTTTTTAGGAAAACTCAATGTCGAAGATGTGCCGCTTCTTTACCAGAAGTACAAAGAAGGCATCATCGATCCTCCGCGCTATATCCCGCCTCATTTTAGAGACTTAAATGGCTTGGTTGTTTGGATGAGTTTTTCTACTTTTTTGAATTTAGTAGATATGAAAAGCATTCAAGAACATTATAATAAATTATTTGATAAATATTTATAAAGGGAGTACCTATGAAACCAAAATTATTTTATGTCATTTTGTTTGGGTTCGTTTTGATCTCATGGTCTTATGCAGAAAAAGCTCAAGGACCTAAATCTCTGGCGACCGTCAACGGAAAAGAGATCACTGAAAAAGATGTCGAATTTTCGCTCGAAGGCCTCGCTCCAGAGCAGAAAAAAAACATTATAGGAGATCGTCACTCTCGCAGCCAAGTGCTGATGAGTCTCATTGATCAAGAATTATTGATAAAAAAGGCAGAAGAAAAAAAGATGGATCAAACCCCAGAATTTACCAGTGCTGTCACCGCTTTTAAAAAAAGGCTCTTATCCGAAATGGTTTTACAAAAAGAGTTGGGATCTAAAGTCACCCCAAAAGAGCTCAAAAAATATTATGAAAACAACAAAATAAGGTATAGCACCGACGCATACCATGTTTGGCACATCTTAGTGTCTGACGCAACTCGGGCCAAAGAGATTTATAAGAAAGCAAAGGTCGCAGCCACTGATTTTCAGGCGTTGGCAGAGAAAGTCTCTGAGGATCCTTCGGCAAAAAACAATCGTGGGGATTTGGGATATGTCGATATCCATAGCCCTTTTGTGGCGGAGTTCAAAGATGCTATTATAGGCTCGTCCAAAGGGAAACTGATTGGTCCCCTTAAAACTGCTTTTGGGTATCACGTTATTAAAATTGTGGATAAAAAATTTGGCCACCCGCTGGGTTATGACGAAGTAGAACTCCTGGTTCAAAATGAATTCAAAAAAGAACTTCGCGAAAATTACATTGACGAACTCAGGCAAAAAGCAAAGATCCACTGGTCCAAACCCTAAGAACCCTAAATTGAATACTCTTTGGCGTTGATCCCATATTTTTCGAGTTTGCGGAGCAACGTTTTTTTAGGAATATTGGCATGCAGTGCTGTTTGGTTGATCCTCCCATTAAAAGCCCTCAAAGCGGAGATGAGAAATTGTTTTTCGAATTCTTCTTTGTTGGCTTGAAAGTCTAATCTCTGAATGTCTAATTTGAAGCCTTTAGAAAGAACTGTACCTTGAGTGATCAATTCGTCCACAGAAGTTACTTTGGGTTGTTCAACTGCGGGAACTCCGCCAGATCTTTGAGACTCTTGAGACCCTTGGAGAGTCTCGGGTAAACTTTCGGGAGTGAGCCATTGTCCGCTTTCGATGACAAAGGCATGTTCGATGACATTTTCGAGTTCCCTGATATTTCCAGGCCACGCGTGTGTTTTGAGAAGCGCCATTGACTCTGGGGAGAGGCCTAAGATATTTTTTTGGTGTTGGGTGTTGAATTTATCAATAAAATAGCGAGCTAAGACCTCGATGTCATTTTTTCTTTGTCGCAGGGGGGGCAACTGAATCGGCAGTACATTGAGGCGATAAAACAGGTCTTCGCGAAATTCCCCTTCTTTGATCATTTCCTCTAAGTTTCTATTGGTGGCTGCCACAATGCGAACATTGACTTCGACCTCACGGTTTGCTCCAACGGGAGTAAATTTTTTCTCCTGTAAAGCGCGCAAGAGTTTGACTTGCATTCCCGCAGAAATATCGCCGATTTCGTCTAAAAAAAGAGTCCCACCGTCGGCGTACTGAAATTTCCCAATTTTCCTGGAGTCTGCGCCTGTAAAAGCTCCTTTTTCATGTCCAAAGAACTCGCTTTCAATGAGGGTTTCTGGAACGGCGGAGCAATTGATGGTGACAAAACGATTGTCTTTTCTGGGGCTATTAAAATGGAGCGCCTGTGCCACAAGTTCTTTTCCTGTTCCGCTTTCTCCTCGGATAAGGACAGCTGTCTCCACTCGAGAGAGTTTGTCGATCACAGAGAAAATACGTTTCATCTCACTGCTCTGCCCAATAAATTCTGAGCCATTGGGGAGACGAAACACGGGAGCCGAAAGGGTGATGTTTTTGACCATCGAATGGGCTTTGAGCGCTTTATCCATGAGGTAAACTAAGTTTTCTGCTTTGATGGGTTTTTCTAGGTAATTGTAAGCACCTTCTTTTGTGGCCTCCACTGCATCTCGAATGTTTGAAAAAGCAGTTAAGACAATCACTGTGATGGAAGGGTCATGTAATTTTATTTCTTTGAGTGCTTCGAGTCCTGTCATTTTAGGCATATTGACATCCAAAAGAACAAGGTCATATTTTCCAGCTCGGACTTTGTTAACGCCTTCTTCGCCGTCGCAAGCCTGGTCGACTTGATAGCGAGAGCCCTCGGTCTCTGACAAAGCTGAGCAAACAGATAGCCTCAAATTGGCATCATCATCTACAACGAGTACTTTAAACATACGCTTTCTCCTTCTTGTTTTCTAATTTCCCTGGTCTTAGAAATCTTCTTTTTTTAATTTTTAGTCCCATTTGAGAAATCAATATCTCTTTAGGCATCTCAATGGGTAGAAAAATTTTGAATAAACTTCCCTTACAAAGTTCGCTTTCGACTTCTACGCGCCCCGCGTGAGCTTCTACAAAATATTTGGTTAAGTAAAGTCCGAGCCCTGTGCCTGCGACTTTGCTTGTTTGTTCATTTTTAGCACGATAAAATCTTGTAAACAGATTTTTCTTTTCGTTTTCAGTCATGCCAATTCCATAATCTTGAATGGAGATTTCAATCCATTCTCCAAATTCTCTGGTTTGAACAAGAATTTCACTCTCTGGATGCGAATACTTGATGGCATTGTCAATGAGATTATTGATGACTTTAGAAATCAAAGTGGCATCCAATTTGATCGGAAACAAGGGCTCTAATTGGGTAGAAATTTTAATGTTTTTAGTTTTGTAAAGGGTTTTAAAGTTTTCTATTGAGCGCTCAATGATTTGATTAGGGTCTTTAGATTCGAAGGAAAGCTGAATTTGATTGGACTCTAATTTTGAGAGCTCTAAAATACTGGAAATAAAACGATTGAGATCTTCGGTCGACGTGATGATGTTTTTGAGGGCCTCTGTGTCTTTGTCTACTAAGCGTTCACGAGCTTTTTTTAAAATAAGTTCGGCCAGTCCTTGGATTCGCGCCACGGGTGTTTTTAAATCATGTGTGACAAGCGAGAGAAAGTTGGTTTTGAGTTCTTCCACCTGCACTAAAATTTCGTTTTTTCTCTGAAAGTCCCATCTTTTTTTATATTCTAAAATAAGCCGATAGGGGACAATGAGGTAATAGCTTACAAAAATTCCAACTAAGGGTTGGCTCGCTCTTATCCAAAGTCCTTTTGTGTTAAATAAAAAAAGCTCTATTAAAACAAAAGCGACGATTAAGCCTAGAGTCGAAAAAACTCCATACAACGGGGTGGAGCTCATCACCCATGCAATAACAAACGAAGTGAGCGCAAAAGTCATGCTCCAATTGATCCATGCAGGTGCCCGGCGGATTCCATCATTTTGGAGAATTGAGTCTAAGATGTTGGCGTGGACGAAAATTTTTGGATTGGTAAAAGATTTTTTAGAGTAAGGCGTAAAGGCATAATCAGTGGAGTCATCTTTAGAAAGAGTTCCAATGAGTAAGATTTTTCCGTTGAGCAGATTAGGATCCAGAATTTTATTTTCTAAAAGACTGAGAAAGGAAAGGTGAGGGTAAGGAGCCTGCCCATGGTATCTAAAGAAAAACTGGTAGCCGTCAAGCTCTGGCACATAAAAACTACCTCGAGGCAGTCTGCCTGCCGAAAGATATCCCAACTCTTGTGCCAATTGAATATGAAAAACAGGTTTGTTGTTCAGGTAGGTGAGAGCGCGTCTTGTGATTTTATCCTCAGAGAAAACATTTCCATCTTTATGAATCACAGCTAAGGAGGAGGGTAGTTCGCTCAAGGGATAAGGGGGGAGAATTTCGCCCATGACGTCAAATGGAGTTCCGAGCAAGACCGGGATTCCGCGTGCTTTGAGTTTTTTTGCCAGTTCTACAAAAGTACGAGAGGAATCTCCGCGGTATTTGTCGGGATCCAGTTCGCTCACTCGGTTCATGTCCACAAGGTAGCCAATTGCTTTGGGATTATATTTTTCTAAAACTTCTAACACTTTTGTATGAAAGTTAAGCGGCAGTGGAGAAAGCTCACCTAAGCCCTTTGTGGTTGCTTCGTCGATGGTCACGACAACAATATCGGGGTTTGGAAAGACAGATGGAGAGTGAGTCATTCTAAAATCGTAGAGACTTGACTCTAAGAGATTGAATTCTAAATTCATGAGGACTGCCGTGAGAAAAAAAGCACTTCCTAAAATCAGTGCCGGTTTCTCAAATCGCGCGATCCATTTTTTAGATAAAAACTGTCTCCAAACCACTTCCGCCTCACATCCTGCTCTACTGAGAGGGACTCTCCCTCTCTCAGGGATTATATAAAGCAAGGATTATACCAACTGGTGGCTTTTTGCACCCAAAATAAGTGCTTGGAATTAATAGGGAAAAAAAACAGAGTGAGAATTGGCGCTAAAAAAACTGTCTAAGGATTGGTCAGTTGGGAGGTTCGTTCTCGTATTTTTCCACGAGAGTTTGGGATTCGGGAGTGTTTGAAGTAGCCCCTTTTCCAGTGGTGCGGTTGATTCGAAAGTTTTGCAAATGGGGGCTTGCAGGGAAAGAGAGGATAGGAGCGCTTTCTAAGGCCTGGTTCATAAAGTTTGCCCAGATGGGGAGAGCCGTTCCCGCTCCGGTCAATTTTGGGGGGCGAGTTTTGGAGTGGATTTTTTCGTCTTGGCCGTCTAGGCCTACCCAAACTACAGCTGCAAGTTGTGGAGTAAAACCTGCAAACCAGCTGTCTCTGTATTGGCTTGTCGTGCCCGTTTTGCCTGCAGCAGGGCGATCAAATCCAAATGCCACTGCATTTTGTGCAGTCCCTCCCTCAGCAAAAACACTTTGGAGCAAGTCAATCAAAAGATCGATCGGAGCTCTCAAAAAAACTTCTTTAGGGTGATATATAAAACGGGCAAATTGATTTCCATTGTCGTGCGTGATGGCTCGAATGACAGTGAGCTCATCTTGCACTCCATGATTTGCGATCACTGCGTAGGCCCGCAAGAGTTCTACAGGAGTGAGTTCGGCACTTCCAAGTGATAATGAGGGGACTGGAGGCAATGGCGACTCAATTCCCAAAGCTTTGGCCGTCTTAATGATTGGCTCAACGCCGATGTCAGCTCCAAGTCTAGCGGTAGCCACATTGATTGATTTCGCTAAAGCAGTTCGAAAGCTAACGGAGCCTAAATATTCGTTTTCATAATTTTTTGGACTCCAAGTTTGTTTTCCGTGGTCATAGGTCAGAGTCCAGGGTTCATCTTGCAAGGGATACCCTCCTCCATAGGGGATACCACTAGAGTCTTTGCCCAAAGAAAGCGCGGTCAAATAGACGAAGGGCTTAAAAGTAGAGCCCACTTGGCGTTTCATGTTTAAAATTCGGTTAAAGTTACTTTTGCTATAATTTTTTCCTCCAACAAGAGCACGAATATAGCCATTTCCGGGGTCCACTGCAGCTAAGGCACCTTCGACTCCTTGTCTTTCTAACGGAGCAACGCCTTCTTGAACTGTCTTTTGAGCAATCTCGTTCATCTTTACATCTAAGGTTGTATACACTCTAAATCCTGCTAGAGAGATTTCTTCTTCTGTCATTTTGTCTTTGAGGTGCCGGTAGAGCTCTGCTTTTACATAATCTGTAAAATAGGGGGCTTTGTTTACAGAAATTTTGGGCGGAGCTAGATGGATGGGCATGAGGTAAGCTTGTGCTTCTTCATTGTGCGCAATTTGGCTAGTCTCTGCCATCTTTCTTAAGACAAGGCGCATCCTTTCGAGGGCTCTGTTCCAAAAGCGGTAAGGAGAATAAAATCCTGGTCCCCTGATAAGTCCAGCCATGAGGGCGATTTCGGCCAGGTTAAGTTCGGTGATTTTTTTTCCAAAAAAATGTTCAGCGCCTTCGGCTATCCCGTGGACTTCAAGATTTCCAACTTGGCCCAAGTAAACTTCGTTTAGATACCGTTCTAATATTTTTTCTTTGCTATAGCGAGCTTCGAGGAAGATCGCCAAAAAGAGTTCATTGATTTTTTTAAATAGGTTTTTAGATTTTCGCGCCATGAGATTTTTGACCAACTGCTGGGTGAGTGTGCTTCCTCCTTGTGCAAAGGAAAGGGTTTTAAAATTGACCCAAAAGGCTCTTGCAATGCCTCGAAAATCAAACCCACTGTGTTCTAAAAAATGCTGGTCTTCGATTGCAATAATGGCTTTCCAAATGTCTGTTGGGATATCTTGAAAAGGGACCAAAGTCCTAATTTCTCGAGAGCCTCTGGAAAAAGTGGCCACAAGCTCTGGTTCTAGAAAAAGTTCAGAGATTTCTTTTTCTTCTAGCTGGATAGAAATGAGCGCGGCGTTATCTCTGATTCCATCAAAGTGCAATCGAATGGGTTTTGATTGCGCTGCCAGAGTGGGATGATCCTCTGGTATGAGATAAGTCGGATAATGAATGGGATGCAAAGTAAAGAAAACGTCATCGGAGTTTATTTGTATTGTGTAGCCTAGGACTTTGAGGGTGTCTAAAATGAGCTTACGGGATTGAGGGGGAGAGAGTTTGATGACGTCCGAAAAAATCCGAGTTGGAACAAATTGATCTTGTTGGTTAAAGGCATGGTCGAGTTCTCGGTAGAGGAAACCCAGGTAAAAAGAAAATAAGATCCCCAATAAAATGACAACAATAATGAACTTTCGCATGAATGTCCTTGACTGAACTCTCTTAGATTAATAGAAAATTGGCATAAGATGCAATGTTTTTTAAGATCGCGTCAAAAGAAAGAAGGTTTTTAAAATGAAGTCAAAGACAATAGTTTCGAAATTAGCTTTGAGTTTGTGTGTGGTCTGTGCAGGCGTTTATGCAAAAAGCGCAACAGCTTTAGATTTAGATTGGTCAGGTCAGTTTCGATCCGAAGCGCATACGATTTTTAATTACTCTATGGATTCTGCAAATGCGACCCCAGATGCAGCCCGTGTCGTAGCAGAAGGTTACTACATTCCTGGAGGCGGAAAAACTCGAGCTACTTTTCAAACTTTATTTTTAAAGCTCAAGCCCAAGGTCATTGTGAATGACAATGTCTATATTAAATCAGAGTGGTGGTTATCGGACCCTATCTATGGATTTTTTGGGAGTGGGGCTCCTTATTCGGTTGATCAAAGACAGTATTATTCTACGCAAAGTCGTGGATCTTTGATGTCGGTACAAAGACTTTGGCTCGATGTCTTAACTGATATTGGCACTTTTCAGGTGGGACGAGCTCCGTTGCATTGGGGACTCGGCCTTGTTTGGAACAGTGGAGATGGCCTTTGGGATCGCTATGAGTCTACGGGAGATGTTTTGCGCCTAGTCTCGAAGTTTGGATCTTTTTCTTTTACCCCGGCGATTGTGAAGTATTCGGCAGGAAACAATCTGGGTGGGGCTTCTAATGTAACCTTGGCGCCTTTTACAAACACCGTTACAGTTGGCGAAGGCAATGTGATGGATTATTCCCTGATGCTCAAGTACGAAAATCCAGACGAGGATTTTGAAGGTGGAGTCCATTTTGTAAAAAGAATAGCAGGAGCGGCTCAAGACCCTGTTTCGGGGTGGTTAGGAGTGGGCACAAAACCACAGACTCCTGTGGGGATGAACTTTAATACTTGGGATCTGTATGGGCAGAAAAAGTTTTCGAAAGTACGCCTTTCGGGAGAGGTTCCGATTACCTCAGGAGATATTGGTGGAATTGAGTATAAAAGTTTTGCTCTTGCGTTAGATGGAAATTGGAAGCTTAATGACACGTGGGAGTTTTCTATTCGAACTGGCCTCATTCCAGGTCAACCCAATCAAACTGGAGGCGTGGCGGACAAAATTAAGGGGTTTTATTTTCATCCCAACTACCACTTGGCTTTGATTATGTTCAATTATCAATTGGCCGGTTTTGCTGGACCCAATACTCAAAATAATCCTAACACGGGAGCTCAAAGTTTACTTTCGCCCTATGACAATCCAATGACGAATGCAAATTATTTGACACTTGGAGCTGGGGTGCATGTCAGCCGATGGACCTTTAGAACAAACTTTGCTTTTGCCAGTGCCAGAGAGTCTGCTATTGCTGGAGCAGACTTTTTTAACACATGGAAGAGAAAATACGTGACCAATCTAACCGGGACAACTCAAGCAAAGTCACTGGGATGGGAAATGGATTATGGCGCGGCGTTCCAGTGGGATGATTCTTTTTTGTGTCAATTGGACATGGGATTTTTTTTCCCAGGAGGGTTTTATAAGTTTTCAAATACCGCTACAGAAAATACGACATCGACAGTGATTGCAGGAGTGGCTAGAGTTGGGGTAACATTTTAGATGTGCTCCTAAAGAAAATTTTATTAGGCTTTAAAAATCCAACTCTAAAGTTTGTCTATGTACTTGGACTCAGTGCCTTTGGTCTATTGCTTTTTCTAAATCTCTATCTGTCTTTTGAGGTTCATAGGACTCAGGCGCTGATGGGACTCAATTTCATAGGGCTTGGAGTTTTAGGGTATCTTTTGGCTGAGTTTTACTTGTTGCTCATCAAACCCCTGCAGGTTTTTAAAGAACAGCTCCGAAATTATCAGGCGGATGATTTTTCAGGTAAAATTAAATTTAACTACGCAGGCCCCACTCAATTTCTACAAGAGGGTTTTTATCATTTTAAAGAAAAAATAGAGGGTCTCAATAACGCACTCAAAAAAGCAGAAGAATATCGAACGGAGTTTGCGTCCATTGTTTCTCATGAGATGAGGACGCCCCTGACCTCTATTGCAGGGTATGCAAAGCTCTTGGCTGCTGGCGACGCTGGAGAGGTGACTTCAACACAAAAAGAATTTTTATGCATTATAGATAAAAATGCAGAAAGATTGACCGAGCTGATCAGTGATTTTTTGGATATCGAAAGAATGGACACTGTTCAGGTCCAACTCGATCTCAGAGCGCATGACTTGCATTCTATTATCAAAGATTGTTGCGACACGCTCAGAGTCATGTCGCAAGAAAAGGGATTGGATCTTAGAATCACCGGACTAAAAACACCCCTCTGTATCGTAGGGGATCGGCACCGTTTAGTTCAAATTTTTATGAACCTCATTTCCAATGCTATTAAGTATACAAAATCAGGTTTTGTAGAAATAGGAGTTTCTCAGTCGGATTACAAAATCATTGTAACAGTAAAAGATTCAGGAATTGGGATTTCTCCAGAAGATCAAGCTCAGCTTTTTCAAAAATATTATCGAGCCTCTTCTGGGTTGAGCGCTACTGAAGATGGGTTTGGTTTGGGGCTTTTGATTGTGAAAAAACTCTTGTTGGCCCATGGAGGTTCTATTTCTGTAGAGAGCTGCTTGGGAAAAGGAAGTTCTTTTACAGTTCATTTGCCCTTGTCAAAAGAGGTTTTAGAAGGCGTGAGAGATTTGGGGACCAAAGCCTCTCAAAAAATGATCTGGATCATGGATCCGAATGAGGAAGACCTCAAGGTAATGGTGGATTGGATCAGGGTGGCTATCCATGAAAAAGAAATTCCACCTGTCACCCTATCTAGTTTTTCAAGTTTAGAAAGTCTACCCAAGGTAAACCACCACTCTGAGGCACCGGCTTTGCTGGTTGTAGATTTCAAAGACCCAAACGCGAACTCCTTTGTGATTTCTGATCTTTACGAAAAATTGCACGAATCTATACCGGTGTTAGTGGTGAGCAATGGGGTGGATGCCTCTACCGCTTTTGCTGAGGGAGCTTCTGCCTGGCTTACTAAACCTTTAGAAAAAAGGAGCTTTGTCTCATCTATCAAAGAATTACTGGTGCGAACCACGTGGAAAATTCTAGTGGCAGATAGCAATACGGATCTTAGGATTTTGGTCAAAAGAGCATTGGAACAAAAAGGACTTAAAGTGGACGACGTGGACCGTGGAAACGACGTCTTAGGCCGTGTGGTCAAAGAACATTATGATTTATTGCTTCTAGACATGCATCTAAAAGACGTTCCAGGGATGGAGCTGATGAAAATTATTCAGCGCTCTCCGCGGTTGAGAGGCGTTCCCATTTTTATGATGGCCATGGAGGATCAGAAAATACCGAGCCGACCTGAGTTAAAAAAAATGGGAGTCAGTCAGTTTTTGCCCAAACAAAGAGGGCTTAATTTTGTGGTCGAAAGTATTTTTAAACATTTAGAGGATAAAAAATTCATTGACCAGCCCAACTGATATTTTATTAGCGGAGGATGATGCTTCTATAGCAAAGCTCATTGCCTTTAAGCTTCAGAAAGAAAAATTCGAAGTGACCATAGCAAAAGATGGTCAGGAGGCCATTGGGTTATTTAATGCAAAGCCTTGGTGCTTGGTTATCTTAGATGTTTGTATGCCCAAAGCAAATGGCTGGGAGGTTCTCAAAGCGTTGCGTTTGACTCCAGTACTAGATGCCACTCCCGTTTTGATGTTGACGGCTCACGGATATAAAAATCTTGAAGTGATTGGAGATGCTGAAAGGGGAGCTCAGCAATACCTGAAAAAACCTTTTGATCCAAATGATCTGGCTCAAGTAGTGAAGCGGATGGTCAAGGTTTAAGGTATCTCAATAAATCCGTGCAAAGTTCAATCCATTTTTGTTTGGGTAGGAGTTTGAGAGGATGAGACTCGATCCACGCATCAAAGGCTTCTGCCGAGTGGCCTAGGTCCATAAAGCCATAGCTGCCCGCAGATCCTGCTAAGCGATGAACCCTATCTTTAATGTGGTTGCATATTTTTTTGAACTCGGCAGAATGTTGGGGTTGTTTTTTTAATGCTTCTAAAGATTGAATGAGTTCATTTCTTCTCTCGATGAGTAGATCTTGAAATTCAAGCCGTAATTTCTTAAACTCTGGATCATTTGCCCAATCCATTTTAGTTTTGTGCTGCGTGTTTTCTTCGAATTGTTTCTCTTTGCATCCAAGTTCGAATTTTTCGGAGGTCCTGTTCTGCTAAACCTAAGAACGAAAATTTGATTTCATATCCAGCTTCTCTTTCTTCGTGCGAAGGGATCAGTTCGCATTGAACGAGCCTGAGAGAAGGAAAATCAATCCCGATGTCATGAAAGAGTCTCGTTTTTAATGTAAAGGCCTGATTTTCAGAAATAGGAATGGGAGACCCAAGGGTGATGCCTGATTCGCTGAGGGAGAGGATTTTACAGCGAAGTTGTATGCCTGCGTCTTCGAACGGAGCTTCAATCGGAAGTTCGAAGACATATCTTTTTCCTAGTCCTCTTTTAATGCAGAGTTCAACCTTATCTAAAAACAAAGGTTCGTCTACCGGCTTCAAAATATAATCGGTCACTCCGGCGTCTACCGCCTTTTTAACATCATCGCGATGTCTTTTGCGGGTAATCATAAGAATGGGGAGATTAGAAAACTGCGGAAATTTTCTCACCGTTTTCACAAAGTCATATCCCGACAGGTGCGGGAGGATTGCATCTGTAATGATGCAATCAAAGACGCTTTGCTTTAACTCCAAAAGTCCCTGGATGGCTGTGGAGCAAGCCACCACTTCGAAAGACGCCTTTGTTAATAGAATTTTTAGGAGGTTGAGAGTGGTCGGTTCGTCATCAATGACTAATATTTTGCAGGGCTGGTGATCGACCCTGAGAGGGGGGGAATGCGGTCCTGGTGCGGCGTGTCTGAGTTCGGTCATCTCAATTTATATTTTACCCCGTGGATCCAATTACTGCACGGTAAATTGAGTAAAGTATACTTGTGTAATCAGCAAAGAGGGGGTTTGGAGTTCTCTGGACACAATCTGATTAGAGGCTTCTAGGATTTGGGATCGCAGGATGTACCTTCCTTGGACTGTCGACAGCTCTTGAAAGGTTTTTCGACCTAAAAAACTTAAGACCTTGTCTAGGATAAAGGGACGAACTCTCTCCATTTGCTCAATGAACTGTGCGTCTTTGACCGCTAAACTAAATCCCACATTGGCGTAGTGGAGTTTGCCATGAATTTGGTTTGGCGTTCCTTCGGCTGTTTTGGGCTGTGACGGGGATGATTGAATATTGACGGTGATAGGTTCAAATTGAAGGTGTCCTGGCGCTACTTGTTTTTTTGTATGTTTTTTTTCCAAGTTTTCTCTTTCTAGAGATTCTGTAATGGCTGGTCGCTTATAAAGAACTTTTGTATATAAAATTAATCCCAGGGCGGCAACGACCGTCAATGTGTTGACCAGTCTCAAGATGAGAGGACCTTTGGGCGCTTTGGGTGTTTCTTCGGATGTTTGGGTTTCTTCTTCCTTTTTTTTTCCTTTTTCTGCCATTCCTCTCTTATTTTAAACTCGGATTGGCTCGTATGGAAGTCCCAAATCATCGGCCACCTGTTTGTAAGTGACTTTTCCGTTTAAGACGTTTAGCCCTTTTAATAAAGACGCATCCTTACGGATGGCCTCTTTCCAACCCATATTGGCTATCATTGCGGCATACTTCAATGTGACATTGGTAAGGGCATAAGTCGAAGTTCGGGGTACTGCTCCGGGCATATTGGGAACAGCATAGTGGATGATTCCATCCACAGTGTAGGTGGGGTGTTCATGGCTTGTGGGGCGACATGTTTCGACAGAGCCTCCCTGGTCAACGGCAACATCTACGATGACTCCCCCTGGCTGCATTTGAGAAACCATTTCGCGACTGACTAGCTTTGGAGCTTTGGCTCCTGGGACCAGCACTGCGCCAATAACAAGGTCTGCTTGAGTCACTGCATTTTCGATGTGTTCGCTGTTTGAATAGAGCGTGGTCACCTCATTTCTAAAAATATCTGCAACATAATCTAAACGAGGAACATAGACATCAAAAACGGTAACTCTTGCTCCAAGGCCAACAGCCATTTTGATGGCATTTATTCCGACCACGCCCGCGCCAAACACAACCACGTGAGCTCGATCCACTCCTGTGACCCCGCCTAAGAGCATCCCTTTGCCTCCGTTGTCGTGTTGGAGATAAGTGGCTCCGATCTGAGTTGCCATTCGGCCCGCTACAGCACTCATGGGAGCCAGAAGAGGTAGAGATCCATCTTCCATTTGAATTGTCTCATACGCAAAGGCCACTATTTTTCTTTCCATTAAAGCTTTTGTGAGTCTTTCTTCGGCTGCTAAGTGCAAATAGGTGTAGAGAATTTGTCCTTCACGAAGGTAAATATATTCCTCTGGCAAGGGTTCCTTGACTTTGATGACAAGCTCTGCTTTTTCATAAATTTCTTTTGCAGTTTCTACAAGGATCGCTCCTGCTTTTTTGTATTCTTCATCGCTAATTCCAGCCCCTACGCCTGCATTGTGTTGGACATAGACTTTGTGTCCACCTTGAGTAAGCGTTTTTACTCCAGCTATTACAATTCCGACTCGGTATTCTTTGTTTTTAATTTCTTTAGGTACTCCAACAATCATACAGGGACTCCTTTAGATTGAAATTTTCAAACCATCATAGGCAAGACTCACTCCTTGGGGCAATTTTTTTGACCCGTGTGAGTAACCAAACTCATGGCCCAGGTGAGTGAGAAATGTTCTTTTAGGTTTTACAAGCGAAACCATCTCAAGAGCCTGTGCAAGATTAAAGTGTGTCAGGTGAGGGGATATTCTTAAGCAGTCTAGAAAAAGCACATTGAGCCCTTTTAAGCGTTCTATGGATTCGGGTGGAATATAGCTGCAATCCGTCACATAAGCAACCGAATCAAATCGATAAGCTAAACACTCTTTCGAACCGTGTTTTAGACTGATGGGGATCACAGAAATTCCTGCAACTTCAATTGTTTGACTATTCGAAGAAATCTGATGGAGGGTGAGGTTTGGGATTCCACCCCCTTCGACGGGTCCAGGATTAAAGATATAGGGGAACCGGGTTTGGAGTTCTTGGCAAGTCCAGGCATTGCCATAGAGGGGGATGGTTTTGGCTTGGATAAAATTAAAACTCCGCAGCTCGTCTATGCCCTGGACATGGTCTGCATGGGGATGGGTGTATAAGACGGCGTCTACTTGAGTGATTTTTTCGCGTAGGGCCTGCTGCCTGAGGTCTGTAGAAGTGTCGATGAGGATGCTTTTTTCTTTTGTTTGAATCCAAAGTGCCGCTCTTAAACGCTTGTTTTTAGGATTTTTAGATCGGCAGACTTTACAATGACAACCTATACAGGGCACTCCAGTCGAAGTGCCACACCCCAATACACAGAACTTAGTTTTATTACCCATTGACATAGAGAATTAGTCTTATATATCTAAAATTTCAATGACAATGAATAAATGGTTCCGAGCATGAAAGTTTTAGTTACAGGCTCAAATGGTTTTGTAGGGAGTGCATTAGTCGAGACTCTTCTCACACAGGAGCTCCCTCAGGGGATAGAAGTTAGAGCTATGATGCGTCAAGGTTCGAATGCGACTAACCTCAAAGGGCTTTCCTTCGAAAGGGTTGAGGCCAGTCTCTCTGACTTCGAATCTCTCAAAAAGGCCGTCAAACAAGTAGATGTTGTTTACCACGTGGCGGGGGCTATTTCTGCGCCGAGACCCAAGGACTATTTTGAAGCAAACACAATGGGGACAAAAAGGTTAGCCCAGGCGGTTTCCGAAAGTGAATCTCCAATTAAAAGATTTGTATTTGTCTCAACCCTCGCAGCAGGGGGTCCTGTAGAGAATTTACAACCCAGGCAAGAAGAGGATCAAGATCAACCTGTTTCGAACTATGGAAAAAGTAAACTGGAGGCCGAAAAAGAGCTCCTGAAGTTCAAAGACAAATTCCCAATCACGATCTTGAGGCCCCCGATGGTCTATGGCCCGCGTGATCGTGCGACTTTCGTGTTTTATCAAACAGTCTCCCGAAACTTTGTGCCTCTGATTGCTGGAAAAACACCCGATAGGCATAAGTATTATAGTGCCATCCATATCAAAGATTTATGCCGTGGCATCATTAAGGCTAGTTTTTCAGAAACTCCGTCTGGAGAAATTTTTTATCTCACGGCTGACGAAATTTTTACTTATGATCAAATGATGTCCACCATTGCAAAACACCTCCATAAAAAACCCATGAAACTGAGAGTACCCAAGAGTTTCTTGACTGTTGGAGCCTACAGCTTAAGTCTTTTGACAAAGATAACGGGTCGATCTTATCCTCTCAATTTAGACAAGCTAAGTGAGCTGTTGCCTGACTATTGGATTTGCTCCAGTCAAAAGGCTCGGAAAAGTTTTGGATTTGCTCCAGAAATTTCCTTGTCGGATGGACTCTTAGATGCCATAAAATGGTATAAGGCAGAATCTTGGTTATAGGAGATGCAGCAAAAACATATTCTTTTCTTAGTTTTGATTTTGTGTGGGGTTCTTTCCTGTAGGCAAAAAGTAGAGGGCCTGGGAATTCCACTTGTCTTGGAGCAGAAAACTTTATCCAATGGACTCAGGTTGATTTTTGTAGAAGACCACACTTTTCCAGTTATTTCTTACCAGTCTTGGGTCAAGGTAGGTTCTGTCGACGAATCCTTTGGCAAAACAGGTTTGGCTCACCTTTTTGAGCACCTTATGTTTAAAGGTACGAGCGTGTATGGCCCTAAGCAGTTTTTTTTACAGCTCGAAGCAAAAGGCGCAGACGTCAATGCTTTTACTGCGCGAGATTATACCGTTTTTCATGAAAATTTTACTCCAGAGCTTCTCGAAAAAGTGGTGGACATGGAGGCCGATCGGCTGGTGAACTTAAAGCTCACGGAGGAGGTCTTAAACTCTGAGCGCCAAGTCGTTTTCGAAGAGAGAAAGCTACGGACAGAAAATGTACCTTCGGGGAAAATTCAGGAGACCCTTTGGGCTTTGGCTTACCGTCGACATCCTTATCGATTTCCAGTGATAGGAACCGTTCAAGATTTGCTCGGTCTGACTCTCAGGGATGCACTGGAGTTTTATCATACCTTTTATCAACCTGGAAACGTGACACTTGTCCTCGTTGGGGATTTTAAAACAGAGCAAACCTATTCTTTAATAAAGAAATATTATGAAAAGATTCCAGGCAAAACCGCACAGAAAAGAGACATCCCTTTAGATTTTGAACAAAAAGAGGAGCGACGTTATACGCTTTACGATCAAGTTGCGAGTGAGCAGTTTGCAATGGGATATCACGTCACCTCTGCTACTCAAGATGACTCTTATGCGCTGGATGTGCTTGCCAATATTTTGTTCGAAGGCACGAGCTCTCGAGCCCACCGTTATATGGTCGAAGAAAAAGAAATGGCCCTGGGAGTTTCAGGGTCTGCTTTTACACCCACTTATCCTGGACTTTTTATTATTTCTACAGTGATGCAAGGACAAAAACACACGCTCGAAGCAGAGGCTGCTTTGGATCACCTCATTGCAGAAGTCCAAGAAAAAGGGGTGACAGAAGAGGAAATTAAAACAGCGGTAAAGCAGCTGACCGTGCAGTTAGTGGACAGTGTCCGAACTCCGTATGGATTAGGCCAGCTCATTGGGACGGTGGTGATGATTTTTGAGGATCCCAGCCGATTTGCCGAGGACTTGGCAAAATACTTAAAAGTCACTCGGGCGGATGTCAAGCGTGTGGCATTGCAATACTTGATTCAAAATAACCGCAGCGTTATCACTCTTTTTCCCTCTGGGAAAAAAAATATTAAGGCAGCGAAACTGTGAAAAAATTTCTACTTTTCATTCTCTGTTCTCATTTGGCTTTGGCAGAAGAAATTAAACTCCCATTGCCACAAATAGATGTTTTAGAAAATGGTTTAAAAGTCGCCTGGTTTGTGAGCCCCAATATTCCAGTCATCGATTTTTCGCTCCTTGTTCATTCGGGTTATAAAAATGATCCTCCCGGAAAATCTGGAGTCGCAGAATTTGTGGCTGCTACTTTAGACCGAGGGGTGGCGGGACTCGGCGCGCATGAGTTTGCTCGTCAAGTCGAGATGTTAGGAGCCACTCGTTATAGTACAGTGGACGAAGATTCTTTTTCGATTGGCATGCATGGATTGGCGATTGATTCGGAGGTTTTGCTCGATCTTTTGAGTAAAATGACTCTAAAACCAGATTTTTTAGAGTCCGAAATGTCCCGTGAGCACGCTCAGATTTTGGATCGATGGAGCCATTTGGGGGATCGGGGCGAAAATTTGGCGGCTATTTCATTTCGAAGAAAAGTGGCAGCGGGGACACAATATGGGAGAGGAAATTTTCTTTCGGCTCAAGAGTTCAAAAAAGTCACTCGCAACGACGCTCTCAATTTCTATAAAACCCATTTTACACCTAAAAATTCTTTGCTGCTCGTTGTAGGAAAGGTAGATCCCCCTCTTTTTAGAAAAAAAATCATAGAAATGTTTGGAAAATGGAAAGGCGAACCCCCCGCCGTAAAGAGCACACAGTATACTGACCAAAGACTGCGCACCTCACCTCACGAAATTCTTTTGATCGAGCGTACAGGTCTCAACCAAGCTCAGGTGAGGTTAGGTTTTAAAGCGCCTTTGGTGGACGCTCCAGAGCATTACGCCTTGGTTGTAGCCAATGCTTTGCTCAGTGAGTTTTTTAACAGTCGGCTCAACTCTGTGATTCGAGACCGGCTTGGTTTGACTTATGCAATCAGCAGTTCTTTTGCCTATAGTAAAAACTTTGCTGATTTTATGGTTTCTTCGGCTACCAAAAATGAAACCACAGGACCTCTTATTAAAAAAACAGTCGATATTTTAAAAGACTTTAAACAAGGAGCGATTTCGGAAGAAGAAGTCGGCTTGGCCAAAGAGTACTTGGTGGGGAGCTATCCGCTCGGAGTTTCTACGCTCCAGGGAGTGGCCACGCGCTGGCTCATGGGTTATTTATTTAACTTAGGGCCTGATCATCTCAATGCCTTTGTACCTCAGATAAAAAAAGTGACTCGCAGTGACGTGGTCACAGCACTAAAAAAATATTTTTTACTCGACCAAATGACCGTGGTAGTGGCAGGCGAACCTAAACCTATTTTGCAAAGTCTTAAGGACAGCGAGCTCGGAAAAGTCAGACGAGTGGCTGTGAAGGATTTGCTGTAGGAGGGGTGCAATAAAATTTTCCTAGACCCATTCTAATAAAAAAACTAGGATTATACTGAGGTTTTCTGATGCCCATTCTTTCTGTTTTTTATGGTATAGTGGTAAAGGTTTATTTTGAAGATCATAACCCCCTCATCTTCATGTAGAGTACGCGGAGATGAGTGCAGTGATTGAAATTAAAACAGGGAGAATTTTATATGGAAAACTTCCTAAAAGAATACTCCCATTATTTGATGAGTGGAGAAGGTTACATCTTTTTGAATTGCTTCAAGCATGGAGCGCTAGTCAGGCTGGGAAAATACCCAAAAAAATAAGGCCATTAGTATGAGAAATTTATGACGTTAGGTAAAAAAATAAAAAAAATAAAAAAAATTAACCCCGAAAACTATACCCTTATATTGGAGTACACCGATAAGTTTACTGGAACTATAAATCTAGGGTTTATTTTTCGTGAGGCCAAGAAAAAACCTCTTGTTTTAGAAATTTTAAGGGGAAATTTGTTCCCAAAAGCATTTATTGAGTCAGGAGCTCTTGCTTGGCCCAATGGATTTGAGCTTTGTCCTGATGCTATTCGATTTTGGATCAAGGAACAAAACAAATTAGCTGCATAATAACAACTCACCCTTGTGTGCTGTTTCCCTCAAAATAAGCTCCAAACTCAATAGCAAGGCAAGGGGATTTGATATTTCCAATAACTCTCCCTGTTTTTGTAAGGGTTACTTTGGTGGTGGCTGTGATATCCCCTTTTACGTAGCCTCCAACAATCAGGGTGTCAGCTTGGATATTGCCTTCGACTCTGCCACTTTCGCAAAGAATGAGCGTACTTTCGGGTTTCGAAAGTACTTCGCCTTTCAAGGTCCCATGAATCCGAGTGGTGTTTTCGAACACTATTTTTCCTTCGAGTAAGGTACCTGGGGCAATGAGGTTTGTGGTGGTTTCCTGAATTTTTTCTGTGATATTGTCTATCATTGTGAGTCCTGTGGTGAGCCCTGTGGTGAGTCCTGTGGAATGGCGGACGGGGCTGCTTTTGGTTTAGCCTTTGGAGTGGAGATGGGGGTTAATTTCTCAATCAATAGGATTTTGTTTTCTTTATTATAAATTAAAATTTGAACTTCTTGAGCGAGATGACTAGAAAAGGGCCCAAACTTTGCCTCTCCAGCACGAAAATGACTCACTGAAAAAGATTCTCCTCGAGAGGGATGAATCAGAGAATGGATATCTGATTTATTCAAAGATCCTGGAGGGTAAGAAAAAATACAATCAGATCCTAAAGCCAAGACCACAATAGTGCCTTGCTGATTGCCCCCGTCTTCTTTTATATATTGAATATTAAAAGAAACTTCTAAAAAAGAACCTTTCCATAAGGCTTTAGATTCCATCACTCGGATTGGCAAAGTAGAGGGATCTGGTAGATTTTGAGCAGGTATTGTGGGTGGAGTGGGAAGAGGGGCCGGAACATTTTTAGTTTCTTTGAGGTTACCTATTTCTGCTTCGAGTTGGCGTATATGTTCCAGACTGTTTTTCTTGGCGCGCCAGGCAAACTTTAAAGAAAATGCAATAATGCATAGAGTTATTAAAAGACCTAGACTTAAAAAAATACTGAGTCTCTTGAGCCATAAAAAAGAAACCTTAAATGTCCGAGAATAGTATTGGTCCTTAAAAAGGACGACATGAACCTGATTTGCATTATAATGTTGAGTTTTTTGATCCATTTTTGCTTGAAAACCGCCTAAAAAATACCAGTCCTCATCAAATATTGTCAACTTCTTTAACTTTTATTCCGATTGAGAGAGTGATGAAAATCCTCTTGGTCAATCCTTATTTAGATGCATTGCATGAAATCATGAAAGCATTTAAGGCCAAAGGGATTGCCTTACTTTTGTCTGCTGATCCCGAAGAGGCGTGGCAGATGCTTCTTCTGCATGGAAATAATGTAGATTTGGCGATCATCCACCGAGAGTTGCAACCCTTGGGCTTGGGGTTTATTGATAAAGTTAAAAAACATCCCATTGTTTCAGACCTCCCTATTATTTTGAGTTCGGAGAAGTGGGGGGATTTAGAGTTTGCAACCCATCAGCAAACACCTCAGGGGGCAAATGCTTATTTAAAATATCCATTTCAGGAAAGTGAGCTCTTTAAAGTCATTGATCAGATTTTAAGTCCGGAAAAAAATCTTACTGCAAAGCCATTCACTCCTGTTTTAGAAAGTCCAAAGGTCAATTTAGAGGTAAATCAAGAAAGCTCATTTAAGCAAGAAGGAGGAATGGTTTTAGAAGATCATGCTGTTTTACTTAACCAGTCCGAGAGGCTTTCCGAAGGCAGTAAAATAATCACCCTAGAGGCTCCCGATGGAGCAGAGAGTATTGCGGTGCCACCTCCACTTCCAGCAGGGCCAGAGCCAGAGCGGGTGTTCCCGCAGGAGCCCGAAAAACTGCCGCTGGAGTTTGTTCTAGAGGCTCAGCTTGAACCCCCCCCCCCATCACCCCCCCCTTCGCCCCCCCCAGAGCTTCCAAAAGAGGTGATTCAGAAAGAAGATTTTGCTCATGAGCTTCCCTATCTTTATCCTTCTGCAGAGGATTCCGAAAAAAAATCCAATCCCCATCCTGCCCGACCGATGCATTTTCATCCTCCAGTGGGAGATGCCGTTGTACCCGGTGGAGCGGCTCAGGCGCCCGATGTAGAGACGTTAAAAAAATACCTCCTCTTAAGAGAGCAAGATGTAGCAGCTTTGTCTACGCAACTTAAAACGACACGTGAGCAACTCACGTCTTTAGAGGAGACGCTTAAGCTTGAGAAAGCAAAAAATGTTGAATTAGGGCACGTGGCCGGGGAGCAAAAAAGAAAAATAGATGATTTTGATAAAATTAAAATAGTCGAAAAAGAAATTCTGCAAAATGAAATGGATGATTTAAAATTTCAATTCAAAGCGAAATCTGATAAGGCACGTCTAACAGAGAGCAAATTGAGAGAAGCCGCAGAAGAGACGGAACGCCTTAAAGATAGGGTGAGAACGGACATCCGTAAAATCAGAGTTCGGGAGAAAGAGCTCGAAAACCGTCTTGAAATTATTAAAAAGGACTCCGAAGCTCTTTTGAGTGCGAGAGAAAATAAAATTGTGGAACTTAAACGAAAGCTTGATCTATTGGAGTTTAATATGGATCTTTTGCAGGACCAGTATCAGCGAGAAAAGGAAAACACAGCTTCATTTAAGGATCGGTTTCAGAGGGCCGGTCAAGCCGTAAGGGTGGCCAGTCGGATTTTAGAGGGATCAGCTGGGCTCACTGAAACTGCAGATGAAATTGCTCCAGTTCATGAAGTAAAAGAAAAAAAATGGGCTACATGAGTAGAGATAGGATTTAGAGCATGGTTTTCGAACCACCCAAGCCTACGACCTATAATGTTCTTTTGATTGAACAAGATCCAAAACAAACGGAGCTCTATTCAGAGCTCATCAATGAGGTTGCCGCTTGTCAAATCGATGTGATTGCAAGATTTACAAACTCTTTTGATTGGGTCGGAAGGTCTAATTATAATTTGATTGTCATCGATATCCCTTTTATCAGATCTTCTCAAGAGGTTGGCTCAGAGATAGATGGAGTCAGTATTTTAGAAAAAATTAAAAGACTCAGCCCTTTCACAAGTGTGATTTTAATTTCAGACCAAGCGAGTGTAGAAGAGGCAGTCAGTTCTATTAAGCTAGGAGCAGAGGATTATTTTAAAAAACCATTCAATCCAGAGAGCTTTCGTCTTGCAGTAAAAAGAAGTTTAGATCGGAAAACCGTTTTTTTAGAAAATGCTGGGGCCGCCAGTTATTTGAACCTCATCAATGCTTGCCAGATGATTTCAGCGTCATTAGAGCAAGAAAAGATTTTTGGAATCATCCAAAGTTTTTTTTCGAGAGAGCTCAGTTCCCACCATTCTGCTCTTTATACGGCTGATAATACGCAGCTTATTCGACTCGAAGATCCTTCTTATTATTCTAAAACAGATCAAGCTTTAGAGGAGGTCTTAGACATTGCCTTACATGCGTCCAATCCTCTCTATAAAATGATCGAATCTGGCGAATATTATCGGTTTATAGAAAGAGGGCAGCTGACACCTGGGCTGTTTGTGTTTCGGTTTAAATGTGTCAGTAAAAGCGATTTTTTTTGTGTCTGTCTATCTCCTAAGCAGCCCTCTGCTATAGAGGAGTTCGAAGGCCGATTAAAGATTTTGAAGGCACAGATAGAATTGACTGGAAAAAACATTGAGCATTATAAAGGGATTCAGCACTTGGCCTATGTCGATGATGTTACAGGGTTATACAATACTAGATATTTAAATTATATTTTAGATCGAGAAATTGCTCAAAGTAAATCGACTCAGAAATCCTTTGCCATTCTTTTTATTGATGCAGACAAATTCAAGGGAGTCAATGACACCCATGGACATCGGATCGGTACAAAGCTGCTCAATGAGTTGGGACGGCATCTCAAAAATTACGTCCGTGAGGCAGACACTGTGTTTCGCTACGGAGGTGACGAATTTGTGGCCGTGCTTTCCCCCTGTGATTTGGGCACAGCACAGTCCGTGGCTGAGCGAATTCGGACGTCCATAGAAATAACTTCTTTTTTAGCACACGAAGGGGTCCATTTTAAATTTACTGTTTCCATCGGTGTGGCGCTTTTTCCAGACCATGCTGACTCGAAAAAAGCAATTATTGATGTCGCTGACAAAGCCATGTATACAGCCAAAAAAACAACCCGTAATCGAGTTTTTATTGCAGGGTTAGAAAATTTTTCAGACGAAAATGTTTTAACTCTTTCAGCCCCAAAGGAAGAAGCCCGTGCCCGAAGAAAAAAATAAACCCCGTTACAAACTGGTGGTCAGTGATTTCCACTTAGGAAAAGGCCGATTTTTGAGAGACCGAACTCAAAACATTTTAGAAGATTTTATCTATGATCGAGAGTGGGCTGAGTTTCTCAATTTTTATCGCTCAGGCCATTATGCGGATGCTGAGGTAGAACTGGTTTTAAATGGAGATATTTTAAATTTAATCCAGATGGACTCTTGGGGAGTCCACACCCATCTGATGACCGAACGAAGCACTGTTCGATCAGTCGAAAAAATTGTGGAGGGTCATCCTGAGTTTTTCCAAGCGCTTCGCAGGTTTACAGCTACTCCTGGGCACACGGTGGCATATGTAGTTGGAAATCACGACATGGGTATGCTTTGGGAGGGGCCGAGGCGCGTTTTTTCTGAAGCCTGTGGTGCACCCATCAACTTTTATGATGTCTATTACAAGTTTGATGGGATCTATATTGAACACGGCCAGCAGTATGAGAGGTTTTCGGCCACCAATTTAAAACGGCCCTTCATCACGCGAGGGCTTCCAGAGCCTGTGCTAAATTTACCTTGGGCTTCGCTGTTTGTAGCAGTTGTTTTACCTCGAATAAAACAAGAGAGACCCCATGTCGATAAGGTGAGGCCTTTTCGAATTTTTCTGACTCAGACATTGCTGCATGATTTTTTTTGGGGGTTAAAAGCCCTTTATTATATTTCAGCATTTGTTATCGAAACCATGCTTTTTAGACGAAGGTTTCATATTGTCGAAGGCTTTAAATCAACCTTAGGTTTGCTCAAGGAAATTACCATTTATCCCAACTACGACAAAGTTGCGTTTAATATTTTAGAAGAGAATGAAGACATTCATACTGTCATCATGGGGCATATCCATCAGCTCCGGTATCGGCTGTGGCGCGAAGGGAAAGAATACTTTAACGAAGGGACCTGGAACGAAGTGACCAATTTGGATCTCGGGGATTATGGAACACGTATCAGGCTCACATATGCTTTTATTGAATATTCCAAGGAGGAGACTCCCGCTCTCCGTCCCACTGTACGACTCAAAGAGTGGAAAGGGATTTGGCGGCCAGAGCTTGATGTTATAGTGTGAGTGGGTTGTGGCTGCGCTTGTTGCTAGAAGAATAAAGCTCTAAAAGTTTCTGTAAAACCCGTGTCAATTCAAGTTCAATCACATCCGAATTTTCTAAGTGAGACAAAGCTTTGGCAACGGCTTCGAGAGTCGAAAGACATTCTCGTCTGGGTTCTTTTCTGAGTTGCCCATAGAGCGAAGGCCGAGTGGGGGAGAGAATCATTCTTTGAAGTTTGAGGAGCCAGGGGTTTCGCCACCACAGTGTTTTGGCTTGACTCCAAGTTCCATCTAAAACAACAAATCCTTTGAGAGGAACATCATGAAAAATAGGAGAGTCTTTGCGATCTGCGTTTGCTTTGCTCCCTAAGTAAAGCACTCCCCACTCTTTTGAGTGGGCAGGATGTCCGAGCGCTTTGGATAAGTTCGGCCAAGAAAGTCCAATTTTGAGAGTCGAACTGGGCAGCGCAAGATGCAGGAGCTTGGCTGTCCCCAAATCTTTGTCAGGTTCTTGGGGGTGCTGCAAAATGAGCACCTCTATTTTTGTCAAAATGGGCTTAATTTCAGAGCAAACGCAGTACTTTATTTTTTTCTGGCATTTGGGGCACATGGGATTGCTTATAGCACACTTATGACACTGGATCAGCTTCTGAAATGTTATCAGAGGGAGCAGCAGGGATGATGACAGGCATACAGCTTGTGTGTTCGCCCTCCTCATCTGAGTTGGAGCTGACAATCTCTATGGAATGTGTTGTTTCCTTCTTTTCTTGGGGCAAATCAAAATTTAAAAACCCATCCGAGTTTGTTGTTCCAATATTGATTGAGCTTCCAGTGCAATCTTCATTTTTAAAATAGAGTGACACTGTAGAGTTTGGGTCATTCATGACAGTTGCAGTTCCATCCTTGTCGTCATAAATAAAGCCTCTCAAATTTTTAATCTCAGTCGTTTCTTCGTTGTCATTTAAGTTTGGTAAATTTGGTAAATTTGGTGAGTTTGGTAAATTGACAGGATGTAAGTTTCTGTTGCTATTGCCCATTTTTATTGCTGATAACTGACGCGCGACAGATTGAGAGGGAGTTTTTTTTGTGGAGGAGATCATTGAGGGTTTTTCTGTTGTGTTAAAAATGAAATAAGAAAAAATAATGAGAATAGTGAATAAAAATAAAAACATTCTCATTTGTTACCTTCCCGCAGTACCCAATTCTAGAATAAGACGAGGTAAGGTGTTGCGCAATGTGTCACGGAAGATCTGTGTCGTTTCGTTGCTTTTTGGGGTTAATGAGTTATTGTATTTCTGTTCCGTTTATTCTTTTGAACGTATTAGAAATTTAGGGGGATTGTAATGAAAAGCAGATTTAGTTCACATTGGAGTTTGTTGTTTTTTGTGTTGCTTCTGGGGTTTTTGATCCCTAGTTTTTTTGTGGGTGCACTGGCTCAAAGGGTGGCGACGCCAACAACAAAGCCGGCACCGACGGTGGTGACGCCAATAACAAGGCCGCCACCGACAGCAAGGCCAGCAAAGCCAGCACCGACAGCATGTCCCACACCGGCACCAACAGCAGGGCCGACATCGACTCTAGATAAAGAAATGCGTGACTTTCAGTATGAGCGTAATAAACTTTTTAATGTAAACAAAAATCCTGAAAGTACATTTAGTAGAGACAGTAGAAAAGGCAGTTTTACGTATGGGTCTTATAAAATTCAAGTTGTAGGCGACTACTTTGCTACTGACTCGACGAAAGAGGCGTTTATAAAGGCTTTTTTGAAGTTGTATCAACCTAGAGGGCTGAATTGCACTACAAGTTCAGAGAAAGCGCAAAAAGTATACAGTAGGGTGGTTACAAGAAAGAATAATATTGTGCTAGACTGCATACTTCAGGGCTATGCAAAACCGAATATTTTGCTCGTCTTAACCAAAGGAGTAACGTATCCACTGAAGTATACTTACCCAGCTTTCGTAAACGTTTTTGGGAATTTATTAGGTCCAATACCAGAGTTTATTAAGGCCAATGTAAATTTTTTGGGTTTGAGTTTTATTCTTACAGTACCTGGAAGAGTCGCGTATTTTTGTGGCGGGGATCCTCCAAAACCTACGTCCCCTTGTTACCAGGGTAGGGTGAAGAGCTATGGTGGCGTAGAGGGTAGTGGAATAGGTTGCTACTGCTCTAATGAAGGATGTGCAACTGGCAATTGTTATTTAACTGCAAGCGGATTAGGGGATACAGAAGTGCCAAGGGGAGGATATCTCCCTGGTGCATATGTTGGTCAAGAGGGGACCTTTACTTGTCAGTGTAAGTAATCCCTCAGTGAATTGTGGAAGCAGCTGTATCTTGGGATTCTATTAAAAAGGAAAGGCGTTTCTGGAAACTTGTGTTCCGTAATGAGTCTCCCCAGAAAAACCCAAATTTTGCAGATTAGAATTAAAATGAGAATGGCAAAGCCACTTTATGGGCTGTGTTGCAAAGAGCCTCGGCTTCTTCAATTGCTTCT
>CAZBEI010000093.1:0-24559 GCA_964490895.1 uncultured Bdellovibrio sp.
GAGAGGTTTTGCATCGTAGTCACGCATCCACTCAATCCAAAACATTGCACAGGGATGGTCGGCACAGAAGTTCCAACCACAGAAATATTCATTGCAGACTCTGGGGTCGTACCTTGAATTAAACCACGCATATTGACTTCATACTCTTTCATACAACTGAGCTGAGCGTCTGGATCTGCCCCAGAACACTTGGCAACATTGAGCGGAACATGCTGGCCAGTGAGTGCTCGCATGGCATCCGTATAGTTTTGTGAGTAAAAATCTATCTTGGTTTTTGCAAATGATTTCATCTGATTGAGCAAAACTTTGACTGAATTTTGTGCAGCACCAAATAAGCCATTTGCTGTGTTTGCTATTTTGTGGACTCTTATTTTAGCTCGATCGCGACAAATCCCCAGTCGCCCAAAAACAAATAGACTCATGATCTCGCCCTGCACAGGATCGTCCTTAAAGAGTGCCTTCATTCTTTCCAAATATTGGTTCTTGATATCGTCAATAGTGGATATGCCTGTAGGCCTGTCGGCCACTTCCTTTGGATCCGTGGTGAACTTGGCATTTTGTGGAATTTGACTCAAAATTTCGTCTAACAAATCCGTAAAGGAACCCGTACTTGATTGTGCTACAGCCACACGACTCTGATCAGGGTTTTCTTCGCGAACACGGTTTCTATTGGAAGATTTGATCTGTCTCAATCGGCATTTGGCATGCTCATAGGGAGACACCGATTTTCCAGTCGGATCACATTTTAATCCTGGATCGGGGGTCTCCCTAAAACATTTTGCAGTGAGCGAGATTCTGTGGGATACGATTTCTTCCGCCAATGCCTTTTGCTGTCGTTTGAAATCTAAAATCTGATTCGCAAATCCAGCGATCTCCGTGGGGATTCCAGCGAAAGTATTTTCTATAGCTTTTTTAACACCAATAAGCCCAGGAGCTTGTATTTTTGCATTTCCAATCAGTCTCTCTTCGACTTCGCTCCCTTGTTTTTTTCGATCATCTAAAATCCCCTTGAGCTTTCCTACCGCCTCTTGAAATCTTTGAAGGTTGTTCAGATAAGCTTGTTGTAAAGAAGCCACCTGTTGGCTTAAACCATTGCCCGATTGTGCCAAACACTGCATTTCGCCCTTGAGGGCCTCTCCCTTTGCCTTTTTACAGCTCAAAGCTGCTTCTGCCTCTTTGTTTTTATTTTTAATCTCTTCTACCTTTGCATCGCTAAAAATCCCACCTTCACCTCTGACATTTTTACACTCCAAGTCCTCCGCATTTTTAATTGCAGAAGCTCCACCTGCAGGACAAGCTGTTTCAATCCCAATGGGCCCACTGCCCCCACTCCCACCTTGAATTGCGGATACCACATTGCCAATCTGAGCCGCAATTTGTCCTCCTGGATTTTGGCAGCTGATAAAAACTCCCTGTAATTTATTCGTCCCGGGACTCAAAAAACTCGGGGGGAAAATGGACTGAAGATTGAGCTCTCCGATAGAGTTAACGGCTGGATATATTTCTACAATGGAAAAATAAGAAATAACTGCAAGAGAAAAAAACGCTGGCCAAAAAGCTAAAACACCCGGCTTTATAAACCCCTTCATGACAAGACAAGCCTCCCCTGACTTGTACCCCCCGCTTACTCCTCTATTGTAACCAGACTAAAACACTTTGGGAATCTCTAATTTTTAAACTAAAATAATTGAGTTTTTTTCTTTTGGGCTTGAAAACGGAGGGTGAATTACATATAATATTTCTTTAAAGTGTTATTTTTAGCGCTTTAAAGAAATATGAAATATATTAATTTTTACCACCATTTCGCTGACCAAGTTATTTTTTCGCTCAATGACATCCGTCGAGTGGACCCCCATTTCCATCGCCGCAGGCTGAGCGAATGGCAAGAGAAAGGATACATCACTAAAATTATTCGCGGTTATTATATGATCCCTGAGAAAAAAATAAACGAAACAACTTTATTCTATGCCGCTAATAAAATTTATCACCCTTCTTACATTTCGCTTGAGAGTGCACTTTCTTATTATCAGTTCATCCCAGAAACAGTATATCAAACCACCTGCATCTCTAGTAAAAAAACAGCCCTGTTTGAAACCTCCATTGGAGATTTTAGATATTTGACGGTAAAGCCCGTTTTATTTGGAGGTTACACAATGGTTCGAGGGAATTTTATGCCCTTTAAAATAGCGACTCCAGAAAAAGCAGTTTTTGATTTTTTATACCTTAATCCACACTATAAAACACGAAATGATTTTCTAGAATTGAGAATAAATGTGAACACATTTCGAAAAAAAATAAATCCTAGAAAACTAAATGATTGGATTAAACAATGCAACACAAGGACCCTCATTAAAAGAGGGGCCCTTTTTTTGGAGACCTGTAGCAATGCTTGAGTTCGAACAAATTCTTTCTTCATTTCAACAATCCCTTCATTTTCACAAAAAATTTATATTGAGAGAGTATTTGCAGTACAAATTACTAGAAGCCATTTACTGCTCCCCTTTTGCAGGAAACCTTGTCTTTATGGGCGGGACTTCGATACACATCATCCATGGGAGTTCTCGGTTTTCAGAGGATTTAGATTTTGACAACCGTGGTTTAAGTGCACAAGATTTTAAGAGTTTAGTTAATGAAGTACAAAAACAGATACAAAGACAAGGGATCGAAGTAGAGGCGGAAACAGCAACCGAAGGCCCCGTGTTCCATGCTCATGTCTATTTTATCAAAATTTTGCAAAAACTAGCACTTTCAGGGCATAAGAATGAAAAACTTTTGATCCGGATCGACTCTCAGCCTCAAAACTACAATTACATTTCGGATATTTTTTTGCTGAATAAATTTGACGTGTTTCAAAAAATAAATGCAACTCCAGCTCCTTTGCTTTTAGCAAAAAAAATTACAGCTGCCTTGGAGCGCAAACGCCCAATGGGGAGAGATTTTTATGACATCACCTTTTTGTATCGCAATACGGAGCTCGATTATGGGTACCTCAAAAAACACCTTGGAATCAGGAATATAAAAATGCTCAAGGAGGGTTTGATAAAACGTTGCCAGCCCCTTGATTTTAATTTATTGGCAAATGATGTAGAGCCTTTTCTCTATCATTCTAGCGATAAAAAAAGAGTATCCCAGTTTATGGAGTTTGTAGAGGGACTGTCTTCAAAAGAGAAGGCAATTTAGGCTTTTTCTTGTGCAACTTCTCTGATTTTGGCCAAAATACTCTCCAGCTGCGGCACAGATGCCATCTCAAGCGGCCTTGCCAAACCAATTCCAGGAATAAAGGCTCCAGCTAAAAACCCAGGTCTGGCCTCCAATTCATAGAAAAATTCTTCGACCACTCGCCGCACCAAATGCTCTCCAAAATTGGTGACTTCCGTGTCTTCGTTTATAAAAACCACACGCCTTGTTTTTCGAATCGACTCAGAAATCATTTCCCAGTCATAGGGCCAAAGCGTGCGCAGATCGATCACTTCTATGCTGACTCCTTCTTGCAAAAGCTGATCGTGAGCCATCGCACAAAGAGGCAAGGTTCTCCCATAGCTCACTACGGTGACCTGGGCTCCCTCTCTCACTTTTTTAGCTTTGCCTATCTCCACAGTATAATCGGTCAAACCCTCGGGCCATCTGGGTTTCCATTTGGAACGATCCCCCAAGGGGGCATTGATTCTTTCTTTCAGTTCTTTTTCGCCCTCTGGAGTCAGGGGGGGCTCGCCTGGAATCCGCTCCTCTCCTTTGACATAGAGAAGCGCCTTTGGTTTTAAAAACATGGTTGGATTAGGTTCTTTTAGACAGGCCAGCATGAGTCCATATGCGTCTATAGGAGTAGAGGGCATCACTATTTTCCAACCTGGAATATGGGTCATTGTCGCGTCAAAAGAATGGGAGTGATATATTGACCCTTGGATTCCGCTACCCACCGGAGTCATGACCGTCATCGGCATGTGCCAATCCCCGTGCGATGACCAACACTGATTGCCTGCTAGTTTCAAAAGGTCGATTGTATTATAAATATAATCACAAAATTGAATTTCTGCGACACACCTGACTCCAGCAAAAGCAAGTCCGGTGGCTGCTCCAATAATTCCACGCTCATCTAACGGAGAATTCCATGCACACTTAACTCCTTGAGTAGCCGTAAAAACCCCTCCCAAGGGAGGACCCACGTCTTCGCCAAAAACTTCTTTGAGGCCTAAATGCGTTTCGCCATAATGAAGTGCCATCCGGATGGCTTGAGCAAGTGTTGCCATCTTTACCAATACCTCCCCTTCTGTTCGTGATAAGTATAATCATAGATTGTAGAAGGATCCGGCATGGGTTCTTCTTTTATTTTTTTGACTAAAGCAATGAACTCAGCTGTGTACTTTTCACGCTGATCTATAATTTCTTTTTTCGACAAAAGACCCGCCTCTATCAATTTTGCCTCAAAATCTAAGACAGAGTCGAGCTCATCTTTGGAAAGATTGGCTCCGCTTGCAGAACTGTGTCCGTAAAGTCTCGAAGTTTTAGCTTCTAAAAAATAAGGTTTTCTCTCTGAGCGTACATACTGCATCGCCTCTTTAATTGCCAGGGTTGACTCCTCCACGTCATTGCCATTGATGGTGCGTGTTTTCATTCCGAAGGCTTTTCCACGATCTGAAATATTTTTTTCTCCATGTTGTCCGGACGCACAAGTGGAAATCCCCCAATCGTTATTGACGACAATGATTAGGATAGGGAGTTCCTGCCCTGGGCGCGAAGACCAAATCAAACAAGACGCAAACTCTCCTTCGGCAGTGCCTGCATCACCCCCATTTACAATCGTGATTCCGCTTCCACCGTGGCGCATCTGGGCAATCCCAGTGCCAATGGCGCTTGCACACTGAGTTTCGATGGGCGAAGTAATCGGCACCACATTCCACTCTCGCTTAGAAACATGATTACAAAAATTTCTGCCTCCAGAAAAGGGATCTGTAACAACGTTTTTCATTTGGCGAAAGAGATCGATAGGCTCAATCCCCATGGCAATCAAAATTCCACTGGAGCGATAATGAAAATGCAAGAAATCGTAATCCAATCCTTGGCCTTTTTTGATCTGTAGTCCCAATGGGATATTAAAAGCTTCCTCTCCAGGGCCTCCAATCCAAAAATAGCCATCTGATTGTTTGTACATTTTAATCAGACGCTCTTCGACCAACCTTGCCTTAAGCATGAGGTCGTATGTTTTTAGAAGTAGTTTTGAATCAAGTTGGAATTTATGCTTAGCCACTATTAGTCCTTTAGTCCTTTTGTCCTTAGTAACGAATAAAAGAAAAAATCTCAAGCATTCGTTTGCAGCAGTATTTGCCAATCTCACAAAAGTATGACTATGATTTGTTCTTTATGATCATGAATACAATCCTCAATCCCTATCGAAGCTTTATTCGCGGCAAGACCCGCATTTTTTTAGCTTGGATTTTTGCGGGATTGCTTGTTTTTTACTCCCGAGATTATCCTGATATTTTTGGAGTTTTGCTTTGTTTTAATGGTGCCACCTTGCGTTTTTGGGCCAGTGGCTATTTGAGAAAAGATTCAAAGCTTTCAGTGGGAGGTCCCTATGCCTATGTGAGAAACCCACTTTTTTTAGGGACTTACCTCATGGCCATTGGAGCGGCAGTGGCTGCTCAAAGCTTTGTGCTTTTTATCGGAGTGAGTTTTTTCTTTGTCTCAGTGTATTATTTTATTATTTTAGATGAAGAAAAAAAACTTCTGCGAATATTTGGAGAGCCCTATGAGTTGTACTGCCGTGCCGTGCCTCGATTTTTTCCGCGGATTTTGCCGCCCAAAACAGGAGTGCTAAAAAAGGTCAATCCAGATACCGCCCACTGGGAGTTTTCTTGGAAACTCGCCCAGAAAAATAAAGCTTACGAAGCGTACCTGTCGTTTGTGGGACTCATTGGCTTTATGTCTCTTGTGGCTTATTTGTGGAAAGCCCATTTTTTTGGGGGGTAATTTTGTAATCCCTCTGGGTTTCAAAAAAAGGTCGAAAAAATTTCTCAACGACACTAAGTGTGGTGGTTGGCCAAGATGCCGAAGGGCATTCAATCAGGCGGTGGACAGAAATTTTTTGCGTGGTTTTTTTTTAATAAAGCCCAGTTTGCTGAAGGCTTTAACTCAAGCTGGGCATATTCTCTTAGAATATAATTAATAAGAGACTGATAAGGGATTCCCATCGTTTTTGAAATTTTTTTAAAGTAATGAATTACTCCTGAGTCAAGTCGTATGGTGACGGGCTCTTTTAGCATCTTTAAGTACTTTGGAAAGGCTGGTGTTAATTTTGAAAAATCATATTCTTTTCTCATTTTTATCCTCCTAAAAGGCCAGTTTTTTCATATTTTGTAGCTTTTCGTGCTGATATAATCCGAACTAATTTGCCCGTTTCACTTTCGCAGTGCACGACGATCAAAGTTCTACTTTTAATGCTGATTCCAATCGCAATGTAGCGGTCTTCGTTTTCTGAATGATCTGGATCGAAAACTACCTTGAGTGGCAGATTAAAAAAAATTGTAACTGCTTCTTCAAAATTAACATGATATTTGGCTCTATTTTGAACATTTTTTTTATTGTCCCATTCAAATACAACTGGACCTATACAGATGCTCGTCATAGTCAATCTCTGATCTAAGTTTAACATAAAAAAATCTGTTAGCCACTCATATACTTACGTTGTACATAATAAATAAAAAATATACTCTCAAATAATATCAATGTGTTACGGTTTTATTTCCTACGCATGGACATTCGTCTGGCTGAAGTTGGGGTATTAGGGGCGCACCGCACCCTCTCTCCAGTTGCCCGGGTGATCCCTCTCAATGGGATTGAAAAAAGAAGGCCTATTCCTAAAAAATCTAGAAAAACTTTAAGGGATATCCGCATTGCATTAATTCCCGACTTTTTTTATCATGATTTCATCTATTTTAGAAGTGTATAAATTTACAATATTTACTAACCCTCACCAACCAGTGCTATCCTTATAAGTACATGCAAGAACCCAACCCCTTATTTACCAAAGGACACCTCCGGATCACTCTAGAGAAAGAGGTGTTGGAGTTTCTTTATCAAATGGTTTCTGTCTACGGCGTGAGCTCGTTGCCGTCTAATTCGATCACTCAACCGTATTTTGGAAAAACTGTTTTTGTGAATGTAGAAATTCCAGCTGCTTTGCCGCTCCATTTCAAAACAAGGGCCAAAGTTCTCAGAGAAAAAACAATCAATACCGAAAACATGTCTCTCAAATTTGAGCTGAACGAAGAACAGCGCACACTGCTTTCAAAGCACATCGAAAAACATGGATTTTATCCAACTGAGTATGTGAGAAAATATCCCCGCATCCCTGCAGCAATGGAAATTCAAACTTTCCCACTCAAAGCTCTTTTTGCTCCCCTCCCGCCCATGCGCGAACTCACTCAGAGCCAACTGGTTTCAGATGTGATCAATTTGAGCCCTAATGGAGCGCTTCTTGCCACCGACAGTGAGCTTGCTCAGCAACTCAATCCTGGGCAAAGAATTAAGTTAGAACTCGAAGCCCGAGGTTGGTTCCCTATCTCTGTACACGTCGAAGGTCTCATTTGCAGAGTGAGAGATGAACTCAATAGCCAAAGTGGAAATGTGACGCGTCACTTTGGAGTCAAATTTATAAAAGTAGATCGCGTCAATAAAACAGCGTTCTTGGATTTACTCAAAGATATTTTGGACCACGTCAAAGTAAGGCCCTGACCCACTCCACGTCAACCCCCTTAAAGTTTTTTATTTTTTGATGGGCCAAGGACTGATCTTGTTTAAAATGATTGGCCTCCCCAACACACACCACCCAGGCTCCTGCCGATCTCGCGGCTTTTATCCCGGCCGCTGAGTCCTCGAAGATCAAAGTTTCTTTGGGGTTTGCTCTCATGAGCGCCATGGCATTTAAGTAGCCCTCAGGCGAGGGTTTGCTTTCGGAATAATCATCTGCCGTCAAAATGACTTTAAAACAGGAATAAATCCTCAGTTTTTTTAGAATCCAATCTACCTCAATCCGATTGGAACCCGAGACCAGACCTAAATTAAATTTTTTTTTGAAAGCTAAAACACTCTCTACTCCGCCCGGGATGAGGGTCAGTTTTTTTTTCAAAAGGCTTCGGTATCGCTTGAGCATTTGATCAAAAGCAATCTCGGGAGTCACAGGTAAAACATATTTTTTGGCTAAAAAACCAATGGCCACTTGCCAAGTTCTGCCCACCACTTGCTCAGCGTCTTTAATATTAGGTTTGATTTTCCATTTTTTAAAAAACTCAGCAACGACCTTCGCAGCGACAAGCTCTGTATCCACGAGGGTTCCATCCAGATCAAATAAAATAGTCTTGACTTGAATACGCGCATTTTTCATAGAATAAGGGGATTCTATGCCAGCTTTGCCATTTGTCCTAGTAGCACTTTGTTTTTTAGCCATCGGTTACCGATACTATAGCGCCTTCATCTCAGCCAAGGTTTTATCTTTAGACACCCGGAGAGGACAAAAAACCACCCCCGCTCACCGTTTGTATGATCGCCACAACTACGTCCCCACCAACCGCTTCGTTTTATTTGGCCATCATTTTGCAGCCATTACCGGCGCTGGACCTTTGATTGGGCCCGTTTTAGCTGCCCAATTTGGATTTCTCCCCGGATTTCTCTGGCTTGTCATCGGAGTGGTCATTGGAGGGGCTGTACATGACTTTGTTATTTTGACAGCGAGCCTAAGACACGACGGCAAAAGCATTGCTCAAATTGCAGAAACCCTCTTAGGACCTTGGGCTGGACGCGTTACGGCAATTGCTATTTTATTTATTGTCATCATTGCACTGGCAGGCTTGGGACTCGCTGTGGTCAATGCTCTCAAAGAAAGTTCCTGGGGGACGTTTACCGTTGCCTGCACCATTCCTATTGCCCTTTTGATGAGTTTCTATATGTATTGCCTCAGGCCTGGAAAAACCTTCGAAGCCACAGTGCTTGGAGTAGTTGGAATTTTTGCAGCCGTGATTTTAGGAAGCAAAATTCCAGGAAGTTTTTTAGCACCCTATTTTACGCTTTCTAAGCATTCCATCATTATTGCCATTGCAGCGTATGGATTTATTGCAAGCGTGCTGCCTGTTTGGATGCTCCTTTGCCCGAGAGACTACCTTTCTAGTTTTATGAAATTGGGCACCATTGCTTTTCTCACGATTGCCGTGATTTTAGTCAATCCCACCTTACACATGCCCATGGTCTCAGAGTGGGCTCACGGCGGAGGTCCCATCATTGCCGGAAAGCTTTATCCCTTTATGTTCATCACCATTGCCTGTGGAGCTATCTCCGGCTTCCATTCGCTCATCGCCTCAGGGACTACCCCAAAAATGATCAACGAAGAGAGGGATTGTCGCGTCATTGGCTATGGAGCCATGCTTTGCGAAGGATGGGTGGGACTGACTTCTCTCATTGCAGCCTCTGCCCTTTACCCACAAGATTATTTTGCCATCAATGTCTCTCCTGAAAAATGGAATGAACTGGGATTTCATGTTGTTAATTTGCCAGAATTAGCTCGCCAAGTTGGAGAAAATGTCGCAGGTCGTCCTGGTGGAGCCGTCTCGTTGGCTGTAGGGATGGCCCAGATTTTTTCGGATCTCCTTGCAACTGTTTCGGGAGCAAGCCACCTCATGGGTTACTGGTACCACTTTGTCATTATGTTTGAAGCCCTTTTTATTTTGACTGTGATTGACACTGGGACTAGGGTTTCTCGTTTTTTAGTTCAAGAACTTTTTGGCAGAGCTTATCCCCCCTGGGGCGCTCCTGGATCGATCCCCGGGAGCCTCATTGCCACGTCGCTCGTGGTTTTAGGCTGGGCAAGTTTTATTTGGACGGGCAATATTTCCACCATTTGGCCTATGTTTGGGATAGCCAATCAGCTTTTGGCCTCTATTGCGCTCGTCATTGGAACCACATTTATTATAGACTCTGGAAAAATGAAATATGCTGCTGTGACTTTACTCCCCCTTGCTTTTGTGGCCATTACAACCACCGTTGCTGGCATTGAGAGCATTTTCAAATTGGGGCTTCTCAATTCTATTTTGATCCTTTTGATGCTGGGAGCTTTGATTTTCGTCCTGATTTTGGGCGCTAAGTCCTGGATTCGGGCTTTTTTTGAACTCAGACAGCAAAAAAATAACATTTTTTTAAAAAAATAAGTTGCACTCTCAAAAAAAGCCACTTAAAACAAAATGATTAGGAGAAAAAAACTATGTCAAAAAAAACTAAATTTTCACTCATTAATGAGGTTCACCAGAGCCTGATCAAATGTGCCAGCGTTTCGCGCGTTGGAGCGGTTAAAATTAAGCGCTCGGATCTTAAGGGTTGCTTAGAGACCGCATTTGAGAAGGGTGCTAAGGCTGCAGCTTCTGGCGAGAGAGTGCGCTTTCCGATTGTTGGCGCACTGGTTCGCAAAGAAGTCAAAGCTAGAAAATCAGGAAAAGGCGTGAATCCCTTTACTGGAGAGCCCATGGACATTAAGGCAAGGCCCGCTTCTAAGAAGCCTCGCTGGAGTTTTCCACGTTCTCTCAAAGAGACCTTTGCCAATAAGAGAAATTGGTAGTCTCTAATATTAGTGAAAAAATAAAAAAAACCCCATTCGCCTCTAGAAATATGGGCAGATGGGGTTTTTTATACTCATGCGTTTTGTAAACTATTTAGACCCATCTCACCATTCTAAAGTCGCGCTCCACGCGGGTCCACTCGGCGATGGAACCCTGCTTGATTTAGAATATTTGAACATTAAAACCACACTAGATCTCATTTCTAACTTTCAAGTGTACGAGAGCGCGCTTAAAACACTTCAAAAAAATGACCTTGAAAAAAGGCTCCCTACACAGAGTTATTTTTCGGAAAAAAATGTAGAGCTACTCTCTCCCCTCAAACCTCTCTCTATCCGAGATGCCTATACTTTTAGACAGCATGTAGAGACTTCGAGAAGAAATCGCGGCTTGCCCATGATCCCAGAGTTTGATTTATTCCCTGTCTTTTATTTTACCAACCACCTGGCAATCAAAGGCTCTGGCCCTGTCGAAATCCCTAAAAAAGCTCAAGAAAAACTCGATTTTGAACTCGAAGTAGCCATTGTGATTGGAAAAGAGGGGAAAAACATAAAGGCAGAGAAGGCAGACGACTATATTTTTGGCTATACGATTCTAAACGACTGGTCTGATCGAGCCATTTGGATACTTCAGGAATCTAAACTAAACCTAGGCCCCGCCAAGGCAAAAGATTTTGCCACCTCCCTTGGACCTTATTTAGTGACTCGGGATGAACTCAAAGAAAAGCGAATTCCCACACAAAATGGGGAGCGCTTTGATCTAAAGATGAAAGCCTTTGTAAACGGAAAGCAATACTCCGAAGGAAATCTCAAAGACATGCAATGGACCTTTGCGCAAGTCATCGAAAGAGTCAGCGATGGGGTCACCCTTTATCCCGGCGAAGTCATTGCCTCTGGCACAGTAGGAACAGGTTGTTTTTTTGAATTAAATGGTTCTAAAATCACGGACAATCTCTGGCTCAAGGTGGGAGACCAGGTGGTACTTGAAGTCGAGAAGCTAGGGAGACTAGAAAACACGATTGCAAATGCCACCCTCTAAACTAACCCTCTATCACTACTGGCGGTCTTCTTCGAGTTGGCGAGTGAGGTGGGCTTTTTTCTTAAAAAAAATCTCCTGCACATTTGTCCACATTGATCTGCTCGCAGGAGAAAACGAAACGCCCGAACACTTGAAAAGAAATCCCATGGGCTATGTCCCTGTTTTGGAGCTTACGGAATCCAGACGCTACTTGGCCGAATCCATCGCCATCATTGAATGGGCTGAGGAGGAATTCCCAAATCCACCGCTGCTGCCTGGAAATTCCTTTGAAAGAGCCAAAATTAGGCAACTCGCAGAAGTCATCAATGCAGGGACTCATCCTATTCAAAATTTGACGGTAAAAGAATATTACTCGCAAGATCCCGAAAAACAAAAGCAGTGGAGCCAGCACTGGATCCAAAAGGGTTTTTACGCATATGACACTTTAGTGCGAGAAACGAGTGGCCGATTTTCCGTCGGAGACACTCTCACTTTGGCGGATTTATGCCTCATCCCTCAGTGCTATAACGCCTTGAGAAACGAGATTAAGCTCGAAGCATTTCCCACACTGTACAAAATCTACTTGACTGCACTCGAAACAGACGGATACAAAGCTACCGCGCCAGAAAACTATAAGCCCTAAAAAAGGCCCTAAAAAAGAAAAGAGGACCCCTATGGAACTTACTAAAAAAGAACTTTTATCGGCCGAAATCAAACACATCGACATTAAAAAATACAACGTCGTGGATTTTGTAGACGCGCTCGGGGCCACTGCCTTTCAGGGTAGAAACTTGGGTCGTGCAGCCACTCTCTATGATCAAATGCTCAAAGACGAAAACTGCTCTGTCATCTTGTGTCTCGCAGGCTCACTCTTTAGCGCAGGGCTAAAAAATGTCGTCTTAGATTTAGTCTATAATAATATGGTAGACGCCATTGTCTCCACAGGAGCCAATATCGTGGACCAAGATTTTTTTGAGGGCTTAGGATTTAAGCATTACAAAGGATCCCCCTTTTTAGACGACAATCAACTTCGTGAAATGGCCATTGATCGAATTTATGACACTCTCATTGACGAAGACGAGCTCAGGATCTGCGACAATACGATTTGTAAAATCGCGGACGAATTACAGCACAGGCCATACAGCTCCCGGGAGTTTATAAAAGAAATGGGAGCCCACCTCTCTCGCTATGGAAAAAACCTAGAAAGTGTGGTGTTGGCAGCCTACGAAAAAAAGGTTCCTATCTTTGTCCCGGCTTTCAGTGACTGTAGCGCAGGATTTGGACTCATCATGCACCAAACTAAAAACCCAAAAAGCCATGTGAGCTTAGATTCTGCAAAAGATTTTTTAGAGCTCACCCAAGTTAAGCTCGCGGCAAAGGAAACCGGTCTTTTGATGATTGGAGGCGGAGTTCCTAAAAACTTTGCACAAGACACCGTGGTGGCTGCCGAGCTTTTAGGCAAGTCTGTGCCCATGCATAAATATGCGATTCAAATCACAGTTGCTGACGAAAGAGATGGCGCGCTCTCGGGATCTACTCTGAGAGAAGCCTCTTCGTGGGGCAAAGTTTCGACAAATTATGAACAAATGGTCTATGCAGAAGCCACCCTAGCACTCCCGCTCCTTGCGGGATACGCCTATGGAAAGGGCAGTTGGAAAAGTAGAAAGCCAAGGGAGTTTAGCAAGCTCTTTACATAAAATTTTGCACAAATTGGTCAAATTCAGCGCTATTGGTGATCGCATCCATCCCCATCGGTGGGAGATAAGAGGGCATATAAGAAATCCCCATCGGCTGCGCACCTCTCCAATTGTAGTAATTTGAAACAGCAACAGGATTGATAAAAGTCATTTGCCCCATGGGGGTATAGACAAAACGAACGCCAGGGGGAAGAGGCAAATACTCTCCACCTGAATAACTGTTGTTATAAGAATAATCATAATTGTAACTATTACTCCAAGATCTGGCCTCTATGGGCAATAACAATAATAATATGACGAGACTGATTCCTACTTTCACAACAACCACTCCTCTTGCTTCAACACTACCTCTACTCTTTTGGCCCATTTTTAAAAATGGGGTTCTCATGACTACTCAAAGCAAATAACGGGCCAAATTTTTAAAAAAAAATCATGCGAGAATTAAAAAAAACCAGCAAAAAAACTGCATAAGGATTTGACAGCTGGCCAACAAAAAAGGGGGAATTAAAATACTGCTGTCATTTCGAACTCTACAATCAATAAACCAAACTTTAGGATCAGAGATTGTACTAAACTCTAATCACTTTTACAGACCCTCTCACCCCTTTTTGTGCTGAAAATAGACTGGCACAGAGTTTGCTTTCATATTTGATTATTGAGAGGTGTTTTATGAAAAAGAGTACTTTAATAAGAATGCTAGGAATTGGATTTATATTAGGCAATGTTGGATGCGATATGGCTTGTTTTCAGGCCTGCAATGGACTTGCTGGACTTGGAAAGCTTGGAAAACTGCCTTGCAAAACTGACCCAAAAATGAAAATTGCAATCAATGCCACTGGTATTGATAAAACTGATTTAGACGGCGCAGTAGATAAAATTTCAACTGAACTGAATAAAAAAGACTATGCCTTTCAAATGACAAAAGAACCAGGCCCAGAGGCATTGGTGCTCAATATTTCAAAAGAAATGGTCTACGACCCAAGAGACCGGGATAGAGACCCAGTCTGTAAATTTACAGTAAGAGCTGAATACAAAGGTCAAAATCAAAACATTTTTTATGGAGGTTTTCGTGGAAATCAATGTGACTCCACACAATTAACCCAAATGCTGCTCAATGAAATCAAGAAAAATAGATTCCCAACGTGCGAAAAAGCCCGTGAATCTCTGGCAGCCCTACAAAGAACCATGCACCCCAATTTAGACAATTCTAAGGAACAAGCAATCTCTGAAAATACAAACCCTAAAAATGAACAAGAAGTGGGCATCCGTGGTAAAAATGCTCTTGGGAGTGCAGCCAATACTGCAATGTAAAAATCACTCCTCACACACTAAGCCCAACCCCGTGCTCACCCAAAGGTGATCTTGGTCGTCTATGTTGATATCAGTCACAAACATCGAGCCAGGATTTGAAGTGGCTTTTACCTCCTTGATTTTATGATCCTGAATTTGATAGAGGGTGCTTAAATTGTAAATTCCAGAGTCACAAGAGCAGTGGGAGTCCATATGATCTTTTCCGTTGGATGGTTTCGACAAAAAATAAATGTCACCATTTTTTTTTGCCTTTACCAGTAGAGTATCTACTCCTTGTGCCTTTGGAATAGCTAAAAAATTTTTCCCTCGATCGCTTGAGTAAAAAATTCCATAATATGAAGCTAAGTAAAGCTCATCTTTTTGTGTAATAAAAACATTTGAAATAGGGATCTCACCCAATCCTTTCCCCAGAGAAACTTGAGAAAAAGTACTATCCATGCCAGTAGAGACAAAAAGTCCAACATCTGTAGCTATAAAGATCCAATTCTTTGAGTCTATAGCTACCGATAGAACTCTCTGAGATGCATTAGAGGAAGCAATCTCAGACACCCGAAAAAGAATTTTAAAATCAACTTTTGAATGAGAAGAAAAAAATAGCCCTTCTTGAGTTGCAAGATAAATATTCCCCAAAGAATCAAGCGCAAATCCATTCAAATAGACACCATAATGATCCCAGGCTAAACGAAGCTCAAATTTCTCTCCTTTTTGTTCAAAAACACAAAATCTTTTTTTTGTAAGAACGTACAAAAAGCCTGTTTTTTTATCTCTCAAAATTTTCTTAATCAGAGACTCACCACACTGCAGTTCGTTGGGATCCGAAAAACTGGTGCCGTGATCTAAGGAATAACTCAGACCTGAGCGCTCAGACTGAGGTGCAAAACTGAGGCTGACTCCTAAAAAAATATTTCCTTCGTCATCTACCAGCGAAGTCAAAATAGACCGTCCACTCAATGGATCTGCAAGTAGGCTTACTTTGAAAAAAAACTGTTCTTTTGGCAAAAATTTCCAAACTCCATCTTGCGTAGCCACAAGAGCTTCGTTTTCTGAAGTCCACACGAACCCCTGAAGCTCCAATTTCTGCTCTGAAAAGTTTTCTTTTCGATACCGGGAACCCGAACGTATATAAAAAAGACCCGAGTTCATAAAAAGAACCATGAGGTCTCCATTGGGATTTGACGAAAAATCTCTTAAATCATGAGAACTATGAAAAGACAAATCTGCAATAACCTCAGAGCTCTCTCCTTGATCTTTAGAAACGGAGATGATGTTTTTACTGTCGATCATATAGAGAACACCGGATCGATCCATGGCAATGGCCTGTGCATCAAATACACTTTGGAGAGGCTTAAAGCTAACGCCCTCATCCATACTCACAAAGGCATGGCGATGATTCAATCCGACATAAATTGCACCTGTGCTTGCAATGTGTATGGAGCTTACATTCTGGCCACTTTCGTTATCATAATAGGAATAAAACTTGGGATTCTCGAAAGTCTTAAAACCGTCTGTAAAGAGATGCAAAGCAAAGCTCGTGCCCAATAAAAAATTCCCATGGGGAGTAAAAGCAAGCGCACCCACTTTCTCGTATTGGCTTAATTCAAAACCCGCAAAAACATGAAAACTTTCGCCCTCATCTTTAGAATAGGCCAAAAACTCTTTTCCGAAATAATCCGAGGTGAGTACGACAAGATTTTGCCCATCAGCACTGACTGCAAAATCTAAAACTTGGTTTGAAGGCAAACCCTCTGCCATTGTTTTAGTAAAAAAACTTTTTCCTCCATTTCTTGATATGGAGAGCCCACCTCGGGTGGCATAGTACAAGGTTTCATTGATTTGTTTTATTTTTGAGACAAAAGAGCTGCCCAAATAAGGCGAGCTCCCCTCTTGCTTTGACAACGGCTTAAAATGCAAAACAGATTCAAAGCACCAAACACAAGAGGGCCAAACCCATACACAAAATAATAAAAATGTTTTTCCACACACACGAAACACAGAGAGACCCATACCCCAGATTATGCACCGAGTCTATAAAAAACAGTGTACGTCCATACCGTCCAATGATATTGAGTTCTCTTCTAAATAATGGGGGAAATCATGAAAAAATTACTGCCAATTCTCGTCACGCTCAGTTTACTTTCTTGCGCTAAACAAAATGAATTCAAAGAACCACAAATAGACCGAGCCAAGCTGTCTCTGAACGCGGCAGCCTTAAAATCAAAATTTAAGCTTGACCACATCAAAGATGATGAGACCCCCAATTCTTCAATGCCCTACCTCCCTCTCCCAGAGATCGAACCTGAGTTTGATGCTTTACATTATCAGCTCAGCCTGAATTTTCCCGCCGAAAGCCTGCTTAAGCCCTTTTTTGATGCCGAAGTAAAAATTACACTAAAACCGCTAAAAAATTCTTTCCAACTCCTCTCCCTAGATAGCTCAGGGCTTCAGATCAAAAAGGTGACTCTTCTTAATACCTTAGAGAATTTAAATTTTGAACAAAGGCAAGAAGTGCTTTTAGTGGATTTAAACAAAGCCTATGGCCCCGAAGACACTCTGGTAGTAGCCATCAACTACCATTGGGAAAAAAGCCCGAACCGAGGGGTTTATTTTAGATCTCGCACTGGGGCATCAGGCGTCGAAGCCATCTATTCACAAAGCGAGCCAGAGCTTTCGAAGTACTGGTTTCCAGGCAACTCTCACCCCAACGACCGAGCTACTTTCGAAGCTTACATCCAAGTGCCAAAACCTTTTGTTGCACTCTCCAATGGTGCTTTAGTAAAAGTCACTGACAACGGATCCGATCGAACGTTTCATTGGACACAGCAAATCCCGATGGTCTCTTACCTCTTTGTCGTCACAGCTGGAAAATTTGGTTTAAAAGAAGACCTCTGGAATGGCACTCCCGTGCAATACTATGGCCCCCAAGACGATATGGAAAGGCTCTCCTACTCTCTCAGAAACACTCCAGATATGATCACACATTTTTCTCAAGTGACTGGATTTGCCTACCCATACGAAAAATATGCGCAAGCGGTCGTCCCCCAATACATGTGGGGCGGCATGGAACACACGACAGCAACGACTTTGACAGATCGCACTGTGCATAGCCCCAAAGAAGAGCCTGATTTTTCGAGCGATGATCTGGCTTCGCACGAACTGGCGCACCAGTGGTTTGGTGATCTCATCACCTGTAAAAACTGGGATCACCTGTGGTTAAACGAAGGATTTGCCACTTATTTTAATGCTCTTTATCAAGAACACGCCCGTGGAAAACTAAAATACCTTAAAAATCTTATCGACGAAAGTGCGTGGTATTTCGAAGAGGAAGCCCTGTCCCCACGACCTGTCGTTTTTAAATACTATCAAGAATCACCTGATTATTTTTTTGATAGCCGCGCTTACGCCAAAGGAGCCTATGTCCTGCACATGCTTAGGCAACTTTTGGGTGACGAGATTTTTTTTAAAGGGATCCGGCACTATGTGTTTCGCCATCAAAACACTTTGGTCAAAACTCCTGATTTTGAAAAAGCCATGGAAGAAACCTCAGGACAAAACCTGAATTGGTTTTTTGAGCAGTGGCTCTACAGACCTGGGTATCCCAAATTCCAAGTCAGTTGGAATTATGACTCTACAAGCCACCAGATTGCAATCGATGTGGCTCAAACTCAGGACCTCACAAAACCAGGGGGGATTATTGGAACCACTCCCGTCTTTGTAGGGAAAATGCCTATCGAAATCGATGGTGTACGCTATCGTTTAGACATGAAATCAGCCAAAGAGGTTTTTAAACTTACTTTAGACAAAAAACCCAGCTACCTCAAATTTAACTCAGAAAACAGCTGGTTAGCTCAGGTCAACTCCACTCAAAGCATGGAGGCATGGCAAGCCCAACTGGAAAAAAGCCTAGATCCACTGGCAAGAATGGAAGCTGCTGACGAGCTTTCTCACATCAAAGAACCCACCACTCAGGCTACACGCATTAATCTCATTCTAAAATGTGCACAAACAGACAGCGCGTCTTGGGTACGAACAAAATGTATTTCCACTCTTGCAAATGCCTTAAGTCAAGCTAGCCTTCAAATAAATGAGCAAGCCTTAGATGTGCTCTTGGCCCTGACAAAAGAAAGTGATTGGCACATAAGAGCCTCAACATTCGAAGCTTTAGCTTCTTTCCCAGCCGAAAAAGTTCTCCCCAGCCTGCGCAAAGCTCTGAAAGACGAAATGGTCTTAACTCCACTCGTCTCCGTAATCAAAACAATCGGGGCGCTCAAATCGAAAGAGTCTTATGATCTGCTGCTTTCACTCATGGGAAGAAAAAGCTTTCAGGACAGACTCCAGGAGGCCGCACTGAGAGCTTTGGAAAACCTAAAAGACCTCCGCGCACTCGATATTGCGCAGGAATACTCTCAGCCGTGCTACGGAGAACAAGTTCGACTGGGAGCTTTTGATCTCTTGGTGTCCTTGGGGCTTGCGTTCAAAGATCAAGCCTCAGAACCTGCGCGCATTTCTCTAGAGAGTTCTCTGAAAGAAGACTCCTATCGTGTGCGCAAAAATGCAGTGATTGCTTTAGGAAAACTTAAAAACAAAGCAGCTATCCCTGCACTCACACAAGTCCTGGAAACAGACCCAGACGATCGAGTTCGGAAATTAGCTAAAGAGGCCATTGAGGAAATCAATAAGCCCTAACGCGAGAGGTCGTGCAGATTTTAAAATCTGGTGTTAAATTTTTCTTTGGCCTTCATGGAGGGGGAGCAAATGAAAACTTTTAAAACCGGATTGTGTGTGTTTTTTTCGTTCATTTTATTGTGCCAGATAGCCTACTCGTCAGAGAAAAAAGACCTGGTAAGATTCAGTCTCAAAGACTACGCCACTGAGATGAAATGGATTCAACTTCAGGGATTGGATGTCGCTGGAATTAATTTCCAGAAACACGAAGTCGACCTCATCGTCAATGCCAAGGAAATGCAGCTCCTCAAAGCGAGAGGACTTAAAATCGCTCTCAATCTGACAGAGGCTGTTCGAGCGGCTCCAGATCCTCTCTACAAAACTCCAGATAAGATCGAGGCTCTCCTCAATAAATTTGCAACTGACTATCCAAACCTCACCACTTTGAGCACCATTGGAAAATCTCTCGAAGGGAGAAATATCTGGGCGCTTAAAATTAAAAAAAATAGTGATAAAGCTGCTAAACCCACCATTCTTTTTAATGGCACACACCATGCCCGCGAAATCATGACCCCCGAGGTTGTACTCGACATTGCAGAAACGCTGCTCACTCAGTACGGCAAGGACTCAAAAATTACACATTGGGTAGACGCAAACGAAATTTGGCTTGTTCCGATGCTCAACGTGGATGGCAACAACAAGGTTTGGACTCAAGATAATTGGTGGAGAAAAAATACGCGCGAAGGATATGGCGTAGACATCAACCGCAACTATCCTTATAACTGGAACACCTGCTCGGGCTCCAGTGGTTCTACTTTTTCTCAAACTTACCGCGGCACGAGTGCCGGTTCAGAGCCAGAGACCCAAGTTTTAATGTCTCTTGTAAAAAATATCCATCCGGTATTTGATATTTCATTTCACTCCTACAGCGAACTTGTCATTTATCCCTACGGTTGCCCAGGGCAACACACAGCCACCAAGGAAGTGGTCGAGGGAATAGGCCAAGAACTCGCAAATCTTTTACCCAGTGACGACGGCCAAGGGCATTATACGGCCGGCACGGCTCCAGAACTACTGTATGCAGTCGACGGAGGAGATATTGACTGGATGTATCACGAAGGCCAAGTCATTCCCTATGTCATTGAGCTCAATAGTTCAAACCAAGGATTCCAGCCTTCATATAGTACGTGGAGAGACAAAACAATTCTCAAACTGAGAGCTGCCTGGGGTCATCTTTTGGACAAACTCGATGGAGCTTCGATCCGAGGACAAGTGCTTAGTGTGCAAGGACAAACAATCACAGGATCTACAGTCAGTGTAGAAAGACAAAACACACCGCAGACTCCCTTTCAGCAAATTTATCTTGTGCAAGCAGATGGATCGTTTCACCTTATTTTAAATCCGGGGATTTACACCGTGAGTTTCCAAGCCCCGGGGTATCAATCTAAAAAACAAGATGTGAAAATCGAAAACGTGAGGGTGAATATAAACATCCAGCTCAGTAGGGATTAGCTATCCACCTTCTCATGAGATCTAAAATTTTTGTTTGATAGAGGCATTTTTCCATTTTTGCTTTAGCTCTAAAATGAGAAAGAAGCGTTTCAGGGACTCGGATACTGATGAGCTTTTTTTTCCCTTCATTTCCATGGACAACCTGCTGAAACTCGTGGACGAATTGCGCAATTTGATCTTTTGACATCGCTCGATCAGCAGATAACCGCTCAGCAGAAAAGTGCTGAATGACATTATTTTTTTTCATATGCTATTTTCTCCAAGGCCTTAACGTCTTCCAAATCTTGAGGCCTAGCGGAACGCTTTTTCATTTCAATCAAACTTTTTAGAGAAGCAACAGGAACTTTGACTCCACGAATCACCATCTTATCACAGCTCATTTTTCTGACGTCTTCCGTTATAATAATGTCGAGTTGATTTTCGGGATGGAGGGAGTCATAAAAAGACCAAGCAATCAAATTTTTATTCTGGATATACTCCTTCCTAAAGTGAAATACCTGTTTTGCATCCACAGGAAGCCTGGAAGTGAGCCCCAATTTATCAAGAGCTTTTTCAGCCTTAACAAAGGATTCTTCCTTTAAAGCTAAAACAAGATCCAGGTCAACGGTACCGCGTACAGCGCCATGGAGCGCAACGGCATATCCTCCGACCACTGCGTATTGGATTTTTGAGTCATTAAAAGCTTTACAAACCTGAACAATCAACATGTATATACTAGTATATACATAAGCTGCACTGTAAAGTCAACGTATTACCTCATCACAGACCTCTTTGCTTTTTTTTGACTGTCTGATTTACAGGGAATAAAAACTCACCTCTTGACAAGAGGTCACTAACATGACTATCATATAGTCATGTGTGCACTAAAAATAGAAACCAAGAAACAGGCTAACGTGGCAAAACTCAAAAGCCACTTAAGCGCCTACATCAGGCATGTCAAGCAAGGCAACGAAGTCATTGTTTTAGATCGCCAGACCCCTGTGGCAATGCTCATTCCTTACAAACCTCACGCGCCATTCAAGCTCAATATCACCAAAGCGACCTTGCCTTTTTGTGGACTTAGCCGCTGGAGCGGAAAACCCATCGAAGGCACTAAAACCAATAGCCTAGCCCTACTACTCAAGGATCGCACAAAACGGTAAAGTAGTATAAAAATGGAAAAATATATCGGCTATCTGGATGCTTCCGTTCTTCTTCGGCTGATTTTAGGAGAACCTGGCCAAATAGAACACCCAGAACAGGCTCGTGCACTTGTCTGCAGTGAAATCATCCGCCTAGAATGCCTGAGAACAATGGATCGACTCAAAAAAAAATCATCTTTAAATGACGAAGTCGTAGCCGAAAAAAACGAAGCTTTATTTACTTTTCTAAAAGAAATTGACCTCATCCCCGTATCTGCCCAAGTTCTCTTAGAGGCAAGTCAGTCATTTCCAACAGCCTTAAGCTCATTGGATGCAATCCACTTGGCTTCAGCCCTTCTTTGGCAAAAAAGCGAAGGAGAATCTCTTGTTATGATGACCCATGATACTGAACTTGGGCGAGCTGCAAGATCTGTCGGAATGTCTGTCGTAGGATAAAAATTTTTATTGAAAATTACCCTATATGGTTGCCATGGGACGAATTTGATGTAGCGGTTTTATTTATTTGTTTTCCGGAGCAAGCTCAAATTTTGAGATTTTACAATCTCTCTCTAACTCTTGCTTCGCATTTTCTAGAGTCACACACAAAACCTCTCCTCGCCCGATGGGTGTTTTTTTCAGAATATTGCCATTTTGATCCACGTCACTTGTTTTAAAACCATAGACTTGAAAGAGAAACTGGGCTGACTCTCCTTCTACCAAGGGATGAGTGGCTTTAAAGTCTGCCAAGGTTTCTTCTAAGTCTTGTACAATAATTTCTTGGTTATCATGTGCAGAGATCGCTTTTAAGAGCACACTAAATCCTTCTTCTGTAGCAAACTTGGGCCTTAAATCTTTGCTCAAGAGTGTGCATAATTTTTCTTTGTTATTTAAATCTTTCACATAATGGCTTGCAAGCCCCAAAACCCCATACGGGTTATCTGCACCCCCCTCAAATCCAAATCCAAAAATAAAGGGCATTATAAAAAATAAGAAAAAAATGGGTTTGCATTTCATGTAAGTGAGCCCTCTTGTGGCTTGGCTTATATAATTAAGATCAGCATGTCAATTTTTATGTGTCCATTTTTTACGCAAGTGTACAAAATATCTACAAAATTGAGTTTTTCTTTAAAAATCAACAAATTTGATCAGTCTTTGCATTAAAAGTGTCAAAACTCTAAGCAGTTTCAATCAGTTTGATTCAATCATTTGAGCAAAACTAAGCACGATTTTATGAGCACAGAAATTGCACTCTCCTGTTACGCAATGTTTCTGATGAAGCATTGCCGGCTAAAGAATTGCCAAAGGAGGTGTTATGAAGGGTTACTTTTTATTGATGAGCATTTTAATAGCCTTCAATAGGACAACTGTTATTGCGGATGATTCTGCAAACAAGGCCGGGGCAGATCCAACAACAAATCCATCCAATATTGTGTCACCTAAAAATAATCCCGAGAGTACTGAATTAAAGAATCTCAATTTTAGCATCACCGGAGTAAACGAAAAAGACGAATTATCAATCTTAGAGGAAAATAAAGCATTAAGTATTGTAATAAATGACGGTAGCAAAGAAGCATTAAATCTAAATATTGTAACAGATCATAGCATCTTAGATGGAGACGAAGAACAAATCGTTCTTAAAAAAACAAGGAGATTACAGATCTTAGTTCATTATATCAATCTTGGACTAAAAAATAAAAAAATAGAAAAAGAACAACTGATGACTGATCAACGTGGTGTTTTTAATATTGGATGGCAAGAGGTTACAAAGTACGAAATGGCAAGTGGAGCTGAAAAAGAAACCTTATACAAAGGATTTTTTGCTAAGTTTAGCAAAACAGTAAATCTCATGCCCGAAGAGATTAAACCAGAAACTCTGATTAAAACAAATGAAATGAGCCTATCTCCTACTCAAAAAACTTATATCACTTTTAGCCCACAAGAAAAAAAAGCGATGATCAATGGACTTAGCAATAAATCAGACAACAAGATCTATGACTTTACTCTTTATTTTCCAGAGGGCAAAAACCCTTCGTTTTCGTTAGTAGAAAAAAAATGAATACATCTTTGACAGCTATCTAAAAATACTTCATTACTGTTTCTCAAAAAAAATCAACGACTTAAGACAAAGTCACATAAATACTGTTTAAACTTTAGAATGTACGCCGAGCCCCACTTATAAAAATTGAGCACAAATAAATCACTAAAAAGCTAGCACAAGACTTGCATGTCCAAGAACAGGAGAGTGAATGTTTTTTAAATTTAATTAATTTAGAAACTAAATAAATTATGAAAAATTTTTATTTTATAGCTTTAGTTGTTTTTATAATTCAAATCCACTTCGCTAGCGCCGAGGATGGAACTCAGACAGACGCACTTCCAGCTGACACACAAGAGCAAATACCCACCCATGCTGAGTCTAAACTAGATGAGCCTCTTTTTCAGACTTCTTCAGAGCTTTTACAAAATTTGGTAAAAATCCAAGCGAAAAATAAAACTGGAAATATAGGTCTTTCAATATCCTCTCCAAATCAAAAACTACTGAGCAAACTCAATCTTCTCATTAGCTACAAAGAACTTAAATCACAAGGACACCCTGAAGACGCGATGTGGCTTTTACTTACAAATTCTAGAGTTTTAGATATTG
>CAZBEI010000094.1:0-49681 GCA_964490895.1 uncultured Bdellovibrio sp.
ACCTAGAAGGTGCGCCCGGGTTTACTAAAGAGGGCGACACCCTTTGGATACGGAGAGGTGGCTGAGTGGTCTAAAGCGCCGGTCTTGAAAACCGGTGAGGTCGTAAGGCCTCCGTGAGTTCGAATCTCACCCTCTCCGCCATTCTTAGTCAGCGTTGCTGAGGCAAAAGTCAAAAAACGTAAGTGTAATAACCAATTGAAACCACTGAAGAGGGCCCGGCGGTCCTTGGTCTGATCTTTCGTAGAATTTCACGAAACATCACTGGCAAATCAGCTGCCTTGCACATCTGATTTATGACGTCAATTTCATGAATAAACGCTTCATAGATTGAAACCTTTTCTGCCCAATCACCGACGATTGAAGTTGTATAGTAATCAGGATCCATGATGCATGGGTCATCAATCTCAAAAGTCTTCCATCTTTGTTGATGTTCTGGAGTCAATCTTGCCAAGTAGCATATTGGTACAGACGCGACATGTTGACCGTCTGCTTTTCTAAAGCCAAGACCGAAATGCTCCAAATAGGTTTGATCCTTCGGTTTCATTGAAAGTGACTCGTAATGCTCATCACTAAGGTGAATTGATCCGGTGAAATCGCTCCAATCAAAAATGTATCTCGGGTCATTTGAATAATTCTCAAGTACTTCTAAATCAAAATACACGGGCGTAAGATTTGGTTCACACTCCCATAGGCGACGGAGATAGGGCCTGTCGTTGTATTTGTTAATATCAATTCTTTTCATTACCTCCGCTTTACTGGGGTAGTGACAAATTTCAGAGAATTTCTCTTTGATGAGTTTCTTTTGAGCGTCTTTTCCTCTGTCTGGGAATCGCTTGATATGAGGATTTAAGTCGTAGACTACGACAACTAGTTCTTCTTCGACCAGCTCTTCCACCATCGCCGCCAACTGGTTGGCTGCTGATGAAGTAGGCCTTACACGGATTCACAAACGAGAGAAGCTGCTCAACGGAACTAGTCTCAGTGCCCAAGTCTGTTATGCAGTCGTCACAGACTGCTTCACATAGCGAAGTGAGCGGTACCCCATTAAAGTCACGGGACTGGCAAAAGAACTCAGCAATGTTTTTGAGTAGTTCAACTTTATTTGGAACCATTTACTATTCGTCTACCTTTCCGTGATCTTGGCCTGGCGAAGTTGGCGCTTAATGGCACGAAATACGTCGTTAAACTCTGGAAGAGTCGCCATTTGAGCCGACAGTCTTGTTTCCCACTTGGCTTTGAGTTGTGCTTCTTTTTTCTCAAAGTCAGCGCGAACTTCATCAAGTACTTTTCCTCTAAACTTTAGTTTTGCGTGAACACCGGGCAAGCAATCACTCAAATCAACTTTTTTTGATTCTTCCGTGAGTTGCCAGAGGTCATAGAGATCACGCGGCTCTGTGCGCGCGCGATCCAAAAGGGCCACGGTTTTCTCAGTTGCAATTTCTAAGACCGAATAAACTTTAATCTTCTCACCCTCGGGTAGGTCCTGATACTCAGTGCAGTTTTTAAGCACAGGAAGATCTTCAGGGGCGTTCACGATTTCTTCTTTGATCGTCACGTCAACTTTGACTTCTTTTGTAGATGCGGTTTTCGGCAATGGGCCTTCGTAAGAAAGGTAAAAAGTGTGGCTATTTTTGTGAGACGTTGAATCAGGACGAGAAAACGCAAAAGGGATGTTTGCGGCTGCTTTGACCTTTGCGTAGACAGTTTCAAGTTCCTTTTTTAGTTCTTCGAAAGTCATCGCTGAATCAAGAAGGGTGAAATCTAAATCTTCGGAGAATCGATAATCATCAAAGTGACAGCGTCTCAATGCCGTGCCGCCCTTGAAGACCAGCCTTTCTTTCAAGGGGGAGCGCGCAAGTCCCACCAGGAACCAGGCCAGGCAGTAGTCGCGCTCGAGAACTGCTTCGGGAATACGGCGGCCTTTTCTGCCGTTTTCATCAAAGAGTCTATTGCCCAGTTTGGAAATCTGGCTTTGCGCAATCATTAGGTGCTCCTCAGTGCTTTTAGCTCATCCTCTGAAACATTGAGTCTTAAGCGCCAACGAGCAACATGGTGACCCTCTGGAGGTAATTGAGGATCAAGAAGATTGTAGGTCGCCGTGAGTTTTGTACGCAGGATGTCCCATTCCGAAGAGGTTCCAATCTGGTAGAGCTCCATGATGTAACCAAGCCTTCGGATGACTGAACCGATATCGAGTCTTAGGCAGTGCAGTGTTAGTTTCTTCGGATCTATACTTTCTCGCTTCATTGAAAAAGCTTTCGCTACTTCAGTAATGCCGCCGCAATAGTCAGGTTGCTTAAGACCGTCGAGCAGGGTGCGTTCAAGGTCACTAACCATTACTTTTTCTGTCTTATCAACCCACATTTCGGTGATGCCAAAAAGATCTTCTTGCTTACATCGAATAAAACGAAACTCCGTTCCTAAAACCGTGCGTGCACGTACAAGCTTTGGAGCCGTTGCGTAAATGATAAGCTGCGGTTGTGTAAGCATCTGGTGGAGATCAAATGCAGAAGCATGCGAAATATAGTAGCCCTCATTTTCTGTGATGCTTTTACGTTTACCTCTGATGAGTTCGCGCGCGACGATATATGGATTGCCCATGTATTCGCGCTCAAAGCCCATCTCAAAAGGAACTAAGCTGAAGACTCCCGCTTTTAGGCGAGCCGCAACTCCACGTTTCAAAAGCTGGGCGAGCACTTGATTGGTCGCATCTCTGGTTTCTAAAATCTCTTCAGCTTCCGCATAGGAGAAAATCGGGCGCCCCTTGTCATAAAGGGTTGCAACAAGTTTTGCAGCTTGAGAGCTTAGCGCCTTGAGGTGTTTGTTATGTTTTAAGATCATAATATATCACTATACAGCATATTATGATCTTAAAACATAACTAATTACATATAAAGTTATGTTTTAAGTGCTAAATACTGCATTTTTTAACACATTATGAACTAATTTAATAACTATCATAACAGTTTGACTTATATGAGTATTTTTGAGTTTTTGTAGTCAGCTTCATTGAACCTCGTGCCTCTACAATAATGCATGACGCGGGGCTTATAGTGGATCTTGCTGGTTCAAGTTCTTACGTAAGTTGCCGATAAATAAGCAATATTCGAATACATTGAAGTCTGGTACAATCGATCCAGACTTCATTCTTCGATTGGATATATGACACCGGTCCAATTTGAAGATTCATTAGCCGCATGAATTAGTGTCCACTTTTTCGGGGGAACTCCAAATGGATCAATCGTTGCCTATTATGGAAAGTTTGAATCGAGCCGAATTTCTGAACTTGCGGAATATTCTCCTAAATTTAAAGGTGAATTGGAGACTCTTGTAGCTAGAATTACCGATCCCCTGCCTGTGATTCGTGACCATGTTTACGATAATGGTTTTGGCGGCTCTTTTAGTTTAAAGAGTGTCGCTCCCGCTATTCTTGGAAAGCTCCAGTCATACGAAGGCATGCTTATTGCTGATGGTACTGCTGCACAGCGAGCTTTCGAAGAATTAATTGGAGATGAAACTCCTCAAAATAGAAGAGAGGAGCTAATTAAAGCCTCTCTTGAGTATTGCAAGAAAGACACGTTGGTGATGGTGGAGCTGGTAAAGTGGCTTTACCAGATAGCCGAGTCTGCTTTAATGAAAGGAAAGGAACATGACTGAACAACTATCTAAAGGCGAAATTATTTTATTTCAGTCAAACGACGGCCAAACTAAAATCCAAGTCCGGTTTGAAGGTAAAAGTGTTTGGCTCACGCAAGCCGCTATCGCTGAACTTTTTCAAACGACACCGCAAAACATCACTCTCCATCTGAAAGCAATTTATGAAGAGAACGAACTCACTGAGGAGGCAACTTGTAAGGAATACTTACAAGTTCGGCAAGAGGGGAAAAGACAGATAAATCGAAGCCTTAAACATTACAACTTAGAGGCCATCCTTGCCGTTGGATATCGCGTTAGAAGCCCTCGTGGGACTCAGTTCAGGCAATGGGCCACTGCTCAATTACAAGAACTACTGGTAAAAGGCTTTGTAATGGATGACGAGCGTCTGAAGGAAGGCAAGTCCATCGGCCAGGATTATTTTGAAGAACTCATTCTTCGTATTAGAGACATTCGTGCCTCTGAACGAAGGTTCTATCAGAAAATTACCGACATCTACGCTACGAGCATCGACTATGATTCTAAAGCTCCGATCACTCAAGAGTTCTATGCAACAGTTCAAAATAAACTTCACTGGGCAATCCACGGAAAGACGGCTGCTGAGATCATCAAAAAGCGTGCAGATGCCTCAAAAAAGAACATGGGTCTGACTACTTGGAAGAACTCACCCGGTGGTCCAATACGAAAGCAAGATGTTACCATTGCCAAAAATTATCAGAGCCAAAAAAGAAATGTCGGCTCTTAATCGCATCGTAACAATGTATCTTGATTATGCCGAGGATCAGAGTGTTTGACCTGCCAGTTACAAAGATTGAGATCACTGAGTATCAAATCGAGGTAAAAATATGTCCATGCTGTCATCGCAAGATTACGGCAGAACTTGCGGCAGGTTTAAAGGGGGCGCTGACAGGGTATGGTCCGCAGATTAATCGATATAGAAACGATGCCTCCCGATCCTTTGTCCCTAACTGTAGACGACCGACCATGTTTCCGTACTCACCAAATAAACTGCTTTTTCCAAACGCTAGGCCATAAAGTAACGATTCTGAATCAATTGAAGTGTGAGTAAATTCAAAATAATTATTTTCAAAGGTCAACCTTTACAGTATGAATTTTGAAATCATCCTGGATAGAAATTTCAGTTGAACTCAAAAGGATTCCATCTAACCATATCAAAGGTGAGGTTTTTGTTGTCTGTCCACTCTGAATTGAAACCGAGATTAAATATTGGGTTGCCCCTCGACGATAAATCATTTCAAACCCGGGCCAATGCTTGGGAAGACAGGGTTTTAAAGAGAATGATTTGGCTCGAAGTTCAAACCCTAGAATTGATTCCAGGGCGGCACGGTACATCCAGCTCGCTGAACCCGTATACCAGGTCCATCCACCCCTACCTACATGAGGAGAAAGTGCATAAATATCTCCAGCCATAACATAGGGTTCAACTTTATAGCGGTTGACCCCTGCTCGAGTGGCTGCGTGATTGATGGGGTTTAGCATGGAAAAAAGATTCCCAGCCTGATCCCCATCGCCTTGCTCTGCATAGGCCATCATGGCCCAGATTGCGGCATGAGTGTACTGACCTCCGTTTTCTCGAACCCCTGGTACGTATCCTTTGATGTATCCTGGATCGGAGGTTCCCTGGTCAAAAGGTGGAGTGAATAGCTTGACGAGACCCTCTCTGTAATTAACAAGATGTTCGTTTACCGATTTCATTGCTTGTCGGGCACGCTCAGAATCCCCAACTCCTGAGAGCACTGCCCAGGATTGGGCAATCGAATCAATTTGGCACTCTTTATTGATCGAAGAACCCAGGGGATATCCGTCATCAAAAAATGCACGACGGTACCATGCTCCATCCCATGCATATGTCTCGATCGCAGCTTTGATTTGTTCAGCATGTCTCCGATAGTCCGAAGCACGTTTTGATTGCCCTGATTTTTCACAAAATGGAATAAATTGAGAGAGAGTTCTGTGCAGGAACCATCCCAACCAAACACTTTCTCCTTTTCCACGATGTCCCACGCGATTCATGCCGTCATTCCAATCACCAGATCCCATGAGTGGAAGGCCATGACTTCCAGTTTTGAGACTTCGATCAAGAGCGCGTACACAGTGTTCAAAAATACTTGCAACTTGGGATGATGTCCTGGGTAAAAAATAAGAATCATTTTGTTCTGCCTCTAGCTCTGCGGCTGAGATAAATGGAACAGACTCTTCCATCACAGAAAAATCTCCAGTTATGGAAACATAAAAAGTTACCACGAATGGAAGCCAGAGTAGGTCATCCGAGAAATTTGTTCTTACCCCTCTGCCACTTGGAGGATGCCACCAGTGTTGAACGTCTCCCTCTTCAAATTGTCGAGCAGCAGCAGTTAGAATCTGTTGCCGAGCTAATTCGGGTCTTGAGTAAACCAAGGCCATCACATCCTGAAGTTGATCACGAAACCCAATGGCCCCACCCGACTGATAAAAACCAGAACGTGCCCAAATTCTACAGGAGAGGGCTTGATACAGGAGCCATCGGTTGACTAATGTGTTCATTGAATCATCGGGAGTTTTGATTTCAATAACTCCCAATGTCTGATTCCAATAAGCGAGCACAGCTAAGAGGGCGATTCTCGCAGTCTCTTTTTTTTGATAGAGAGCGACCAGAGTTCGTGCTTTCTCGGCGTTCTCAGCCTGGCCAAGTAGAATAATGAATTCACGCTCTTCACCTGGACGAAGAGTAAATGTCGTTTGAAATGCGGCACAAGGATCCAATCCAGCGCCCGAGGTGTTGGAGAGATTTATTCTCCGTAGGGCAGCTGGGTGGGTTGTGTTTCCATTTCGACCTAAAAATTCCTTACGATCACAAGTGAAACTCCGATGTTCAACCACCATTTCTGCAAAGGCTACTCTTTGAGTAAATTCGTTATTAAAGGGATTACGGGCGAAAATCGCGCCAGTCTTATCATCAATCTCTGTGATAACTGTGGGTGCAGTTACAGAACGCTGAGATCCAAGAACCCACTCGACATAGCTAATCACGGAAAGTCGTCGGTTTTTTTGGGTAAGATTCTTCAATTGCAAACGGCTGATTTTGATAGTTGCATCCAGGGGAACTGAGATGTGAAGTTCCTGTTCTATGCCGTGACTGGTGTGTTCAAACTGTGTATAGCCCTGGCCATGTCGGATAAAATACGTTTCAGTTTCTCTAATTGGAAGTGGAGTAGGTGACCAGTATTCCCCCGTGTCTTCATCCCGAATATATATCGCCTCACTGACCGGATCACTAACGGCGTCATTCATCCAGGAGGTTAGGCGATTCTCACGGCTGTTGGTAGACCAGGTATAACCAGAACCAGATTCCGAAATCAAAAATCCAAAATCAAGGGCATTAGCAACTACATTAATCCATGGAGCAGGAGTCCATTGTCCCTCTTTCAAAATGATTACATATTCACGTGTGTCTTCGGTGAATCCACCCATACCATTGAAGAACTTTAATTTTGGTATAATTGGGGTTTTTTCTGGGATGTGCTGTTTCACCACACGTGGATTTAGGTTCTTAGGTAGGTCGGTTACCGGAATCCTACGTGTGAGCTGTTCTTCGAGTGTCCCTTTTTCAGCGCTCAAAACTACACGGGCCACGGTTTTTAGTAAAAGCAGGTCACCGGCAGGAATAATATCTGCACGACGAATGAAAATTCCTCCTGGTTTGTCAAGTAGAGCTTTGGAACCACTTATCCGAATCTGTCTTTGCAATTCGTCTTGTAGTGATTGGAGATAACTAGAAGGTCGTTCATTGAGAATAACAAGGTCGATAGACAGCCCCTTTAGGCGAAGGTACTCGTGTCCATGCAAAAGCTCGCGAACCATAATCATGTCCCGTTCATCACTGATGCGGCTCAAAATGATTGGGAAATCTCCACTGATTCCGTAGGCCCATAAGCTGTCTTGAGCCTTGGTATTTAACCCAAGCAAATGTGGGCGTGGGCGCAAAGAGGGGTCGGAATAGATAATTCTCCCAGCAAGTCTTTGAAAGTTATGGGCCTGATTGATGTCGATATTCAGATGGCGAAGTTGAATCCGAGATTGAATCCAGGCAAGGTTTGCCGCACGTGTGAAGACATGAATGTCGTGATATTTATCGGAGAGACGTAAGGCATCCTCACGGGTATCCGCAATACCCGTCGCGAATAGAACGTGTACGGTTTCTCCTGGAGGTATCCGCACAACGTTCCTTAGAGAAAAAATAGGATCTAAAACTGAGCCGATGGTTCCAGTAAGTGGACGGTTTTCAGTGATCACTATGGGAAGTGATGCGTCCCTTCCTCTTCCAATAAACTGCGCACGATCTGTCTCGTATTGAATAGGAGCAAGCACCTCTCCCTCAGTTACGAGAACATGAAAACCCCAGGGTTGCTTTTCTTCCGAAAAACGCCGTCTCCGAGTCGCCAAGATTGCGCTTTCTTCTGGAATAAACTCGGTTTGAACAAAGAGATTGCTAAAAGCAGGGTGGGCGGTGTCGTCTTCGGGTAATGCCAAAACGACTTCCATGTAACTTGTGGTTTCAATATCGACGGAATCCAAACCGTGATTTGTCAACGTGACCCGGCGAAGCTCAACATTGTCCTCGGTCGACACGATAATTTCCGTATGGGTAGAAATATCTTCATCCCGACGAGATATTTCTACCTTGTCTTCTGCAAAGGTTACCGCGTATTCTTCAGAATTCAGTAAGGTTGGCTGAAATCCTGAAGACCAAAGCCGAGTGGATCCTTTCTTGCGGATATAAATATATTGTCCCCAATTATCTCGTGTAAGGTCTTCACGCCACCGGTTAACTGCAAGGTGGCCACAGCGAGAGTAACCCGATCCGGCTGAGGTGACCATGACTGAGTAAGTTCCATTGGATAGGAACTGAGTGCGGGGGGTTCCCTGATTGACGTTGGAGTAAAACCTGGGGCTAGGTCCCGATGAAATTGAAGCTGTGCCATAGGCTTGCACCTCTTCTGGGCGTGGTCGTAACAAAGCCACAGCTTTTGGAATTCGTTCTTGAAGCAAAAGTTCAGTCGCCTGCACTAAGGGATCCGAGTGAAAACGCCTTTGCATCACTGAATCATTAAGTAAGTTGTTGATAGAGACAAGGCTCATTCCCTGATGATGAGACATAAATGAACGCAGAATGAAACTCTTCTGGTTTGCAGGAAGTCGTGCTGGCGTATAATCAATTGATTCAAAAAATCCATATCGAGAAAATGCTTGAGTCTCCGATAAAATCTCCAGATTTGCGAGCGCTGCACGTGGGTCAACCATTGCCGCCAGCATCGTCGAATAGGGAGAGATTACGAGCTCATCACTGAGTCCTCGCTTAAGTCCAAGTCCAGGAATTCCAAAGGGCCCATACTGAAAGTTAAGTTGTAGATCACGTGCATTGTAACCAGCTTCGGAAATTCCCCATGGTACTCCGTGCTGATCACCATACTCGATCTGACGAGCAACCACTGCATCATAAGTTTGATCAAGAAGAGTGTTGTTGTATCGGCGCATGACCAGCAGGGGCATTAGGTACTCAAACATCGTGGCGGTCCAAGCGATCAGTGCACGACTGCTTCCAGTTGTTGCCATCTTTCGTCCGAGTTGGAACCAATGTTCTTGAGGCACCTCCCCCTTGGCAATCGCAACAAAACTGGCAAGCCGTGACTCCGAAGCCAGAAGATCATAGTAAGAATTATCACGCCGTGATTCGGAAACATTATAACCGATCACAAAAAGTTTTCGTTCCTGATCAAATAGGAAACGAAAATCCATACCGAGTACGAGTTCGTCACATTGAGCCATGAGAGCTAAAAGACGGGGACGTACTTCACGTTGGCTATTTGATTCAAATAACAGGAGATCTCTCTGAAACTCTTGCACTTGTCTCTGTACAGCCATTAACCAAATTCGAGTTTCCGCTAATTTATCAGGACTTTCTTCAGTTACAACTCCAGTCAATATATTTTCACATTCGGCCAAACGCAATGAAAGCTCTGTCAGAAGGTTGCTCCAAGATAGCATGTCTTCACTCTCATCTAGAGAGGTGAGTTTAAGGCAGTCCGCGATTGAATCCTGGAGTTGTTTGAGAGGAATTTTTCCAGGGTTTTCGATGAGACCTTCAAGTCCACAAGCTTCATCAAATAATTCATGGAGAGTATCTGTAAGTCCAGTTTTAGAAAAACGACGGGATCCTAGATCCTCCGCGAGTTCTCGGCAGGCTTGTTTGAGTGCTAATAAATGTCCAGCCAGATTGCCACTATCAACTGTGGAAATATACCGAGGACTGAGTGGTTCAAGTGTGAGAGTGTTGTACCAATTAAAAAAATGTCCATGCATTTTTTCGAGCTTATCGAGTGTTAGAAAAATTTTTTCTAGACTCTCGATGTATTCCAAGAAACCAAGATACCCCAAATCAAAGGCTGAAGCCGTAGCCAGAAGCTGTAGACCGATATTTGTGGGAGAAGTTCTGTGAGCGACAACCGGTTTGGGATCAATCTGAAAATTGTCTGGTGCAAGCCAGTGATCTGCGGCTCCAACAAAAGTTTCAAAATAGTGCCAAGTGCGTCGTGCATACCGTAGAAATGTGCGAACTTCTCCTTGGCTCAGTGGGGTTGCCTTGTGGGATGATTTCTGGTTTACCCAACGTTTGATGAAAGGTGCTGTCAGCCACAACAGGAGGAAGGGTGAAGCAAATGGCAAGGATCGCATGCGAAAATAAACAATCAGACTTCCAATCAGGAATGCCATTAAGGGGCCTGGAACTATAAATTCCCAGATAGAAGAGATTCTATTACGGTTCTTTAAATGAGTCTGAGCAAAGGTCATCCATTCCAGAAGCTTTTTCCCAGAAACAGCTTTTCGATAGAGTGTACGGGAAATCGCATCTGCCTGGGTCCAAGCATGGTCTGGAAGAAAAGCAATCATGAGAAAAACCTGACCCAACCGAATCTTGGTTTGAGCCAATCCATTAAGTAGATAACCTCTCAAGGGTAAACTATCTCGTCTCAAGGCCGCTCCTGATAGAATGGGTGCATAGATTGGAAAGGCGAGCAGGATCAGAATTGGTAATGTCAATGCGGCTGGCGATCCTGGAAGGATTATCCAGGCCAGGATTAGCCACAGAAGCGTCGCGATAGGCACAAGGCTTCGTCGAAGATTATCAAAAATTTTCCAACGTGAAATGAGTGACAGGTGATTGGGAACACGGCGTCCCTGAGCGTCAGACACCCAAGGAAAGAGCCAGGGTGATATCTGCCAGTCACCCCTAGTCCAGCGATGGGCTCGTTTTGAAAAAGTTTCGTAATCCGACGGATAATCATCAAAGAGTTCGACATCTGTGACGAGTGCTGAACGGGCATACGATCCTTCGAAAAGATCATGGCTCAATACAACATTTTCTGGCACGCGATCGGCAAGGGCTAGTTCAAACGCATCCACAACATAGAGACCCTTGCCAGTGAAGCTTCCTTCGGCAAAAAGATCTTGATAAACATCAGAGACAGCGGTTGTATAGGGATCAAGACCTGTATTTCCGGAATAGAGTTTTGCGAACCGAGTCCAGGTAGCGCTCACCAATTCAACACTAATGCGCGGTTGTAATATTCCATAGCCAGCAGTCACTCTTTTTTTGATATCATTGTAGACCGGTTGATTGAGAGGATGTACGATCGTTCCGATGAGTTGATGAGCCGCACCCCGTGGAAGTTTTGTATCTGAATCCAGAGTGATCACATACTTGATTCCTGATAAAAATTTGGAATCGGGCAGTTTTCCGAGATAACTTGTGTCATTCGCACCCCTCAAAAGGCGATTGAATTCTAGAAGTTTTCCGCGCTTTCGTTCCCAACCAATCCATTTTCCCTCAGATGGATTCCACTGACGACGTCGGTGGAAAAGATAAAATCGGGCAATTGGAGAGGTAGAGTATCGAGCATTGAGTTCATCAATCCCAAACTGTGCGACCGAAAGAATTGCTTCGTCATCTGGGGTGCTATCGACATCTGCATCAGTGAAATCACCTAACAGAGCAAATGAAAGAACTGGATCCTGATTGCCAAGATAATGGAGTTCAAGTGATTCGAGAAGACCCCGGACAACGGTTGAACTTGTAAAAAGTGATGGGATAACAACCATCGTGCGAGCATCATAGGGAAGACCGTGTGTGGTTTCCATCTTGGGAAGTACTTGTGGGTTTATAAGGAGAGTAATGTAATAATTGAGGATGCTGAGTGCTAACTCGCTAGCAGGAAAAGAAGCCAGGAGTAAAATCGCCCAATTCAATCCATACAAAGGAATAATGAAAAATGATATCAGTCCAGTGATTGATCCGAGGTAGAAAAAAGTCGGATATCGCAAGATCAGTCGATGGATGCGCTCTATGAATCGTGGGCGGTACCCAAAAACCCTTTCGAGTTGGGGGAGACCCTCTCCAATGAGGTAATAGCCGATGTGTGAACTTTGTTGATTGCTAGGATCCAGAGTTTTCGCAGCCATTGAAAGTTCAACAGCCTTGCGACTAATTTCAATTTCTTCTCCAGTTGACCGTCGTGCAATCCGTTCAACCTCGTGTCGATAGCGGTCACGTGTTTGAAAATCCATTTTCGAGAATGCCCCGGCTGGATCCTGTGCCAAAACCGGATCCACCAGGTTGACACTTTCGAAGAAGTCACGCCAATCGAGGGTAGAAAGAAATCGCAAACTTGAGATGATATTTCCGATTGTAACTTGAGCCGCTGCCTGATGTTGGTGTTCAAAATGAACAACTTGTAAAGTATTGGTTCGATGGTGAGTTTGAAGCTGTTTTTCCAGCCAGTCAAAGGCCTGATGGACATCAGGATCTTGATCACGAAGGCGTTGAATGAGCTGTACGATAAATGCTCGATCGTAATTTTCTGGAGAACCCAGTTTGCGTGAAAGCAATTGAACAAGTTCGTATGGCTGGGCTTCGGGATGGATCGCCAGTTCTAGAAGCTGATCTGCCAGGGCGTCAGCAGCTATGCTATTTTTGCAAGCTCTGACAATCCGCTCTGTTAGCGGGATAAGGTGTTCTAATAGGGCAATCCGAAGAGTGATTGCGATCGCCCAAACCTCCCCAATTTTTAACTGAGAAACTCGCTGATAGGCCTGAATAAAACGTCGGAGAGTGTTTGTATCAAGACGACTATCCGTATGTGCGATAATGGCCATAGCCATAGCGTAAACCTGAGGATAGCCTTTGAGTTCACCCGTGGCGAGTTTTGGTAGTTCATCATAGTAATCCTGTGGCAGATCCTGTTTGATGCTCCGGAGCTGATCTTCAATAATATGAAAGTTATTGACGAACCACTCTGCGGCTGGAACAACAGGTTTTTTGGATCGAATATCTACAATCAGTGAATTATAATTTTTAAGTAGCTTAGCTCCACTTCGCTTGAGATTAGGAAGTAATGAGCGGCCCAAACGGGGGTTGAAACTAATAACGAGTTGATTGGCGAGATGGGCTGCATAGAGCTCGAGTCGTTCAATACTAAAGAGTTCATCGCGGATGGGATCTTCAGTTAAAAGATCAGCCAAATTTCGGTTGATCGACTCGTTAACAGTATTATTCATGTCACCTTAATATGCGAGGAGATTGAATAGGCACCTTATCGATTTTTTCCCTTAAATTCAACCTGAAGTTCAAGAAGAAACAGCTCCTACAAACGACAAACCGCACTTTACACAGCGGGCAAACAAGGAAATGTCCTTCTTTTATAGGAATGGCTGAGTTTTTCGGTGCCAATGGTTTTTTCCTTTGATAAGTAGAATATCCATAGTTCAGGAGGCTACCAATGAAACTTATTTCCATTAATAATCAAAATGTGAGGCCTGGAAGAAACGACCGCTGCTTTCTACATTTACAGACGGGAAGTCTTCAATAAATAATAAAAAAAATACTAAAGACCACTAATCTTTACCGAGGAGGTGGTGCTTTAATGCACATATCTTTTCACATTTTCTTACCAGACGCATTTGATATGAGGATAGGTTAGAGTGAGTTTATCTTTTGTTATCACAAATGTATTTTCTTCTCTTGCAGTGGCAATGAGTATTTGATCCACCGGATCGTCGCGAATAGGTTTTGGTAAAGTCGTCGATTGATAAGCAATTTTTGGGGTGAGTTCAATAACTCTAAGTTTAGGTAAGAGGAGTGCTTGTTCAACCCAAGCATATCCATCAATAGATATTTGAAGTCTTCCCTTTTCTAATAGTTTTGAAAATTCCAAAATTGAAATGACTGAGAGAAGAAGCTCTGAATAGTTTTTTGGATTTTCAATCAAGTCAAATACTTTTTTAGACAAAGCATCAGGGCGCATATTCCACCAAATCCAAGTTTATTTTTCCTGACTCTTCTATTATAATGGGAACATGATTTATTCACAATGTGCGGTGAGCTTGCAGGATGTTTCGTTTCATTATGACGAGTTAGATTCTCTCTACCGTACCGTTTGGGGAACTCATGTCCACCATGGGTATTGGAAAAAACGAAATGAAACGAAAGAACAAGCCGTTTTAAATTTAGTCCAAGAAGTCGCTCGTCTCATAAAAGTTAATCCCCAAGACCATATTGGCGACATTGGTTGTGGTTATGGTGAAACTGCGGCTTGGTTTTCTAGAAATTTCCCCGTCAAAGTAACGGGCTTAACCATTTCTAAAAAACAATACGAATTTGCAAAAGAAAAACATAGAGATATTTCAGAACTCAAATTTGAACTTCAAGATTGGTTAAATAACTCATTCGTAGAGCAATACTTTAACCATCTGATCTCGATTGAAAGCTCAGAGCATATGATTGATAAAGAGAAATTTTTCTCCGAAGCTTATCGAACTTTAAAGCCAGGCGGGTCTTTTGTTATTTGCGCTTGGCTTGCGAGCGAAAATCCCTCTCGGTTTGAGATGCGGTTTTTACTCAAACCCATTTGCGAAGAGGGGCGTTTACCAAGTATGGGCACAGTGTCAGACTATATAGAACTATTTAAAAACACGGGGTTTCAATTTATTCAATTTACCGATCTGACAGATTCTGTAAAAAAAACATGGACGCTGTGTGTCTCTGGATTTTTAAAACATTTATTTAAAAATCCAAAAGACATAAAATATTTGCTTAGATCATATAATACAAACTCTCATTTCGCTAAAACTTTACTTCGCTTGCGAATGGCCTATGGCTTAAAAGCAATGCGATATGGGATTTTTCTTGGGAAAAAATAACTTATGCTGCTTAACCCTAAAAATTTAAACTGCCTTTACAATGACGAACAATCTAGACATGTCCTTCAAAAAACGGCTGCTTTTTTTGAGAAAAGAGGTAAGAAGAAACTCAAAGAAGATGACCACGAGCGAGTTTGGTATTCGGATTTTCTAGAATTTGTAAAAAACGAAAAAATATTTTTCACCCTTCTGACCCCAGCTCAATATGGGGATGGCACTCGTTGGGATACCTGGAGAAATTGCCAGATGAGTGAACTTTTGGGGTTTTATGGGCTGGCCTATTGGTACACCTGGCAGGTGACCATTCTTGGACTGGGACCTATTTGGATGAGTGGCAACGAAGAAGTCAAAAAGAAAACCGCAGAGTTTTTGAAACAGGGTGGGATTTTTGCTTTTGGGCTTTCCGAAAAAGAACATGGTGCCGATCTTTATTCTTCAGAGATGACCCTCGTCCCCCAGAGCAACAGTCAATACCTGGCTCGGGGTTCTAAGTACTATATTGGAAATGCAAATAGGGCGAGCTTTGTCTCAACCTTTGGAAAAATTCAGGGTGAAGGCAAGGAGGGTTATGTTTTTTTTGTGGTGGATCCGAAGCATGAAAAATACGAGCTCATTCAAAATGTATGCAATTCTCAAAATTATGTCGCAGAATACAAACTGAGCGATTATCCAATTACTGAAAAAGAAATCCTTTCCAAAGGAAGTGTCGCTTGGGATACAGCACTCAACACAGTCAATGTCGGCAAATTTAATCTCGGCTGGGCCTCTATAGGTATGTGCACACATGCTTTTTATGAGGCTATCAACCATGCTTCGAAAAGACATCTCTTTGACCATGCCGTGACTGATTTTGTGCATATTCGACAGCTTTTTACAGACGCTTATTGCCGCTTACTTTCCATGAAGCTTTTTGCGCTTCGTGCTTCTGATTACATGCGCGCCGCCTCACCAGAGGACCGGCGCTATTTACTCTATAATCCAATGGTAAAAATGAAGGTCACGACACAGGGCGAAGAGGTTGTTGATCTTTTGTGGGATGTCATTGCCGCAAAAGGATTTGAAAAAAACATGTATTTTGAGTCGGTAACTCGGGATATTCGAGCCCTTCCTAAGTTGGAAGGCACAGTGCATGTGAATATGGCCCTGGTCATTAAGTTTATGGGAAACTATTTTTTTAAATCCGCATGCTTTCCTGATTTGTTGCAAAAAACGGAGCCCGTGAATGACGATTTTCTTTTTTCTCAGGGACCCACCAAAGGACTGAGTAAAATCCAGTTTCATGACTACAGACGGGCCTATGACAGCGTTTCTCTTCCCAATGTTTCCGTTTTTAAAAAGCAGATTCGACTTTTGAAAACACTTTTGATTTTAGGAAAACCAAACAAAGAACAAGCCAGTGATTTCGATTTTTTGCTTAATTTAGGAGAACTTTTTTCACTTGTGGTCTATGGGCAACTCCTCATTGAAAGTGCTAAGATCAACGCTATCGAAGATTCCGTTTTAGATCAGATTTTTGATTTCATGGTGAGAGATTTTTCGAAATATGCGCTACGGCTTTATTCAAAAACAAGCAGTACAAAAGTACAAATGTTTCTTTGCAGGAATATGATTAAAAAACCTATGGTGAATCGAGCTCAGTTTGAAAAAGTATGGAAAAACCACGTGGCAACACTCAAAGACGTTTATACCATGCCGGAGTAATGAAATATGCTAGCAGCAGCTCCCGAAGTCTGGTGAAGTTTTTGCAGGTGCCACACAGTCAAAGATCCCAAAATGTGTTATTTGATCACCCACTGTCCTAAAGTGCGGGGAATAACGGGTTTCTGTCAGCATTGATGCCGTATTGCTACAGATCCTGAGGGGTTTTCCGGTCTCAAACGCATGATGGTCATCTAAATGGAAAACATGGGGAAACTCTCGAATCGTTCCGAGGTAATAAGCGACTTGTCCATAATCTTCGCATCGGTCCTCGAGATTTAATTTGAAGGCCCTCACTGTCATAGAATAAAAATCAATCATCCCTGCTTTCCGTTCGATCGCTGGGTTATTTAATGTGATTTGTTTTTTGGAGACGACTCGATAATCTAGACAGCCCAGTCGAGCCATGAGGCGGCGGAAATCCTCGATATAAAGAGCCCCGCCCAGGCATTCGCCAATGAGCTCAGGGTCGTGTGCTAACTCAGGCGGAATGCGTCTACCCGAAAAAACATCAGAGAAATGTAGTTCTCCACCTTGTTTTAAGACCCTAAAAATTTCAGAAAAAACACGCTCTTTGGCTGGCGAAAGATTGAGCACGCAGTTGGATACAACCACGTCAATCGAATTGTTTTTAATTCCGAGACTTTCTAGATCCTCAATGTAACCCTGTATAAACTTGATATTAGAAGCAGAGCCATTGTGACGAATCGCAATTTCAAGTTGTTCCTGGGTCATATCAACGCCCAGGACTTGGCCAGAAGGGCCTGCCAACTTCGCAAGAATAAAACAGTCTCTTCCAGCTCCACACCCCAGATCCAAGATGGTTTTACCGTTCAGCACAGAAGGGATGGGAGATCCGCAGCCATAGAATTTATTTAGAACCTCGGGATGAATTTCTTTGACGATCTCACGCAAGTGGGCAGGGAGCGAATCACTTGTACAGCAAGCGCTAGTCTGCAAATCATTTTTTGTTTTTAAAATTTTACCGTAATATTCTTTGACGGCTTGGATTGTTTGATTTTCTTGCCTCATTTTTACTCTCCCTCAAGTTATTGCTCCATTGCAGGAGCTACCCCTTCCAGCTGTGCATCCGTAGCAGTGATTGTCAAATGCAATATCGAGGTGGGATAATTCGTCAAAGGATTGGATGTCCCACAGCGATTTTTTTTCCCACGCCATCGGAATTTCTAACATCTGATTAAAATCACAATCATAAATCAGCCCATCCCAGCTAATCGACAAAAGATCTCGACACATCACACTAAGCGCTGCTTGGGGATTAAAGCTTTGAATCAAAAGCTCCATATATTCTTGGAGTTTTTGCTCACGCTCAAGCTGTTTCAGAAAGCGTTTGATGGGCATGTTGGTAATGGTATAGAGACTGTTAAACTCGATTCCAAACAGCTGTTTTAATTCTTCTTTATAATCTTTTTCTAATTCTAATTGAGATGGAGGCAAAAACGCACCTGTAGGATTATAGACAAGATCTAATCTCGGACCTGTTTCTGTCTTTCCGTAGCCAAGGCGATTCAGAAGTTGGAGTGCTCTAATGCTCTTATCAAAGACTCCATTTCCACGTTGTTGGTCCACATTTTTTTTAGAATAACAGGGAAGAGAAGCCACCACCTGAACGCGGTGTTCTCTGAGAAAAGTCGCAGTTTCTTCCTGTCCTTTTTCAAAAAAAACAGTCAAATTACATCGATCAATCACTTCTTTTTTGAGCTTACGGCTTTCAGTAACTAAATATTTGAAATGAGGATTGAGTTCTGGTGCGCCACCCGTGAGGTCGATCGTGTGGATCGAAGGTGCTTTACTGAGCAACTCTAATATTCGATCCACGGTTTTTCTTTCCATGATTTCTGTTCTTTTGGGACCCGCCTCTACGTGACAGTGGTGACAGGCTTGATTGCAAAGTTTCCCGACATTGACCTGAAGAGTTTTGATAGGCTTTCTACTGATAACCACGTCATGGTGGCGAATTGTGTTCTCAAAAGATGGAATGGCGCTTTTCATTTTACCCGGCTCCCACGTCTCCATTTGTGAAATCCACCCAGAATATTGAGGGCTATCTCTGGAGCATGCGCGCGCTTCCAAACTCCAGCGGCATATTTATTGGCCTCAGCTAAAGTGGGGTAGATATGAATAGTCCCCAGGATTTTATTCAGCCCTAATCCATGCTTCATAGATGTCACATATTCGGCAATAATATCGCCCGCATGAGAGCCAACGATTGTAACGCCTAGGATTTTATCTTTCCCTGGAGAAGTGAGGACTTTTATAAATCCATGATCTTCTTCGTCTGCAATGGCTCTGTCGAGGTCACTGATTTCATATTTTGTAATTTCAAATGGGATTTGTTTTTCTTTTGCTTCTTGTTCGCTGAGACCCACTCTTGCGACTTCTGGATCTGTAAAAGTGCACCATGGAATGACACGGTAATCAGCTTTAAATTTTTTGAATGGACTAAACAAAGCGTTAATTGCAGCATACCAAGCTTGGTGAGAGGCTGTGTGTGTAAACTGATAGGGGCCAGAAACATCGCCGCAGACATAGATGTTGGGATAATTTGTACGCAAAAACTCATCTGTGGCAATGGTTCCATTGGGAGAGATTTCTACACCCAAGTTTTCGAGCCCAAACCCCTGGACATTTGCTTGTCTTCCAAGTGCGATTAGGATTTCATCGAATTCGATTTTTACTTCTTTACTATCATGCTCACAAATAAGGATTTTTTTATCTCCACTTGACTCGATGGCTTTTGCCTTGTGGCCGACCAAAACCGTAATCCCCTCTTTTTTAAACTGATCAGAAATGAGAGCGGACACCTCGGGGTCTTCTCTGGCTAGGATTCTAGGTGCCATTTCTACCTGTGTGATCACTGATCCAAGGCGGCCAAAACATTGAGTGAGTTCGCAGCCAATAGGACCTCCACCCAGTATCAAGAGGCGTTTGGGTAGAGACCGAAGGTCCCAAACAGTGTCACTTGTGAGGTATATAATTTTTTCAAGACCTGGAATAGGTGGAACTAAAGGCCTTGCACCTGTTGCAACAATGATTGAGCGTGTAGTTATTGTTTTGCCATTTACTTCGACAGTATAGGGCGTTGTGATTTTAGCTTCTCCATGGATGCACTCTACGCCTAAACTGCTGTAGCGCTCTATAGAGTCATGGGGTTCTACTTTCTGGATCACTTTTTGAACACGTTCCATGACTTTTGAAAATTTGAAATCAAAAGCACCACTCTCAAAGCCAAATTCATGAGCGCGCTTTGCATAAGAGAGGATCTTAGCTGATCGGATGAGCGCTTTACTGGGTACACAGCCCGTATTGAGGCAATCTCCACCCATCTTATTTTTTTCGATGAGCGCGACTTTTGACTTTAGTGTAGCGGCAATATATGCAGATACAAGCCCAGCTGATCCTGCACCGATGACAATCACATTATAATCAAAATATTTCGGCTTTTTATAACGCCGCAAGAGAGCGTGAGATTTAAAGTAATGGATCAGGGCTTTCGAAATAAGTGGCATGACTCCAATGAGCGAAAAAGAAAAAAGGATTTTGAGTGACAAGATCTCTCCCAGGGAGTGAATTTGTCCAAGCTCGGTTCCAGCATTGACATAGACCGCAGTTCCCGGGAGCATTCCCACCTGGCTCACGATAAAATAGGTCAAGGTGCGAATGGGGGTTAGCCCCATAACAAGATTGACCAGAAAAAATGGAAAAAGTGGCACAAGCCGGAGAGTAAAAAGATAAAAGGCCCCGTCTTTTTTAATACCCGCGTTAATGCGAGTTAGGTTATCTTTAAACTTATTCTGAATAACATCGCGCAGCAAAAAACGTGCAGTTAAAAAGGCTAAAGTAGCACCGACCGTGCTTGCAAAAGAGACCAAAACAAGACTTGTCCAAAAGCCAAACAGCAAGCCTGCGCTAAGAGTGAGCACAGCTGCTCCGGGCAAGGAGAGTGCTGTTGCGAGGATGTAGATCCCTACGAAGAGAGTAAGCATTTCGGTGGGGTTGGAGGCGTAAAATCGTTGGAGGAGCTCTTGCTTTTCTTTGAGAGCATCTAATGTCAGGTACTGTCCCGCGCCACTTGATTTGAGCAAATAGAACGCGATCAGGATAGCGATGAGCAGCAAGAGCTTAAGGTTTTTTTTACTCAATCTTAGCAATTTTGCCGAATATTTGCCGGCATTGCAAGATTTTCGTGTCCCCTGGGCGCATATGCCGCCAACACGATTTTTGCGCAGGCCAGTGCGTCAGACAAGGCTTCGTGGTGCTGGAGTGGAATTTTGAGCGATCGACAGACGTCAGAGAGTTTAGTGGGATAAATGCGCCAAGTTCGTCTTGCTAGCTGCATGGTGCAAGTAAAGTTAAGCTCTGGCATTGGAATTTTGTAATGTCTGCAACAACCCCGGAGAATGCGTGCATCAAACGCTGCATTGTGGGCTGCTAAAAAATCAGTGTCATCGAACAAAGGATGGATACTTTCCCACAACTCACCAAAGGTGGGAGAGAGAGCCACTGTTTGCCAGGTGAGCCCATGGACATAAGTAAAAACAAATTCTCGTGATGGGGGGCGAATGAGAAAGACCTCTTTTTGCTGAATTTTGCCGTCTTTTACTTTGACAAGACCGATCGAACAAGCACTTTCGTCTTTATAGTTCGCAGTTTCAAAATCAATTGCTAAAAAATTGAGTCCCGTTTTAGTTTTAAGCAGGAAAGACTCCCCTCAGTCCTTTTAAGCAAAATTTCTAAAAAAAGCAAAGCTTTATAGCTCATAAAATCTAAATGCAATAATCCCCGCTGGCTGTTATGAATAGTCTTGTCAGTCTTGGTGGAGAGATGGCCGAGCGGCTGAAGGCACTCCCTTGCTAAGGGAACAATGGGTAACACCATTCGAGAGTTCGAATCTCTCTCTCTCCGCTCTCTGAAAAGGTGTGCGAACATTTTCAAATCATTGATATTTAGGCGTAAAAAGGTCCTCATTTTCTTTGGAGTTAAATACTTTCAGCACGTCGTTTAATGTGATGCCTTGCAAAACAAAACCTTGATCCCCTGTTTTTAATAATTTAATACAATCTATCTCCTCTATAACGTAATCCTCTACTAAAATTTTAACCCGTTTAAATACTGAACTGTTGCCCCCATTCTCTACAGATTTAATTTTCATTTTTCTATCCATCAGGAAAGAGGGTCTATCTTCTTGTGTCAATTTGCTCTTTGGATTGTCTAATAATTTGATATCACAAACTAAAATCATTTCTACATATGCTTTTGGGTGGGATATAAGTGCGTTAAGTAGAATTTGTTTCACAAAAACAATATTTTTTTTATCATCTCTCATAAGGGTTTTATCGCCTGTGTCTGCGTCTAAGGACATCCCTGGTGTAAGTTGGATAGCTTTGCTTAAAACTAATTCTGTCCCATCCAACATGGAAGTACTAATGGAACCCTCCATAGGTCTCATGCTCTTTTTAAGAACCTCATCCTTGTCATTTTCAGCAACCTCTTTTCCATCGTTCATTAGTTTTGAAACCGAAAGCACTGGCACTTCTTTTTTTGCAACCTTAGGTTTAGGCTCCTGTGCAAACAAAGCGCTTGCGAAAATAGCAACTACTCCAACAACGGGCATGATTTTTTTACCAAACATTTTATTTTTTCCTTCTTTTATTTTTACTTCTTAAGTAAAAATTTATTCTTAAAGAATGAAACGATTTATGAATTTTTAAAGTTCCAAAGTGTTATTGGAACACAGAGAATAGAAGTTTCAGCAACTTCTTGTATCTCTCGCGGCGTGAGAGCCTCCAGTCCAAAGAATAAACGAAAAAAAAGAGAGGCAGAAGTGGAAATGCGCACAGTCCGTGTGACACTCAAGCCCCCGCATAAGAAATCACTGATGGAACTTAAACCACTAGTGATTGATGCAATCTTGGTCACAGAGATTAATCCTCCCCAAGACACGTTTGCCGTGGAGTGGTTGCTTTTAACGAACTACCCTACTGAAACCGAGCAAGATGTTATTGCTAGAATTCACTGGTACAGTATGCGGTGGCATATTGAAAATTTCCATCGTGTTTTAAAATCTGGGTGTACCGTAGAAGCTGTTCGGCTGGAAACATCGGACCGATTGAAACGGTATATTACATTGATGAGTATTATAGCCTGGAGACTCTATTGGATGGTGAAGGTGAGTCGAACTCAGCCCCAAGAGTCTTGTGAAATTTTTTTATCAGAACATGAATGGAAGCCACTTTATTGCAAGACTTTTAAAACTAGAGATCTTCCTTCTCAACCACCCACCATTCGAGAGGCAATCCATTGGATTGCTCGACTTGGTGGATTTTTAGATCGCAAGGGCGATGGTGAGCCTGGTTCCACCACTCTGTGGAGAGGATGGCAACGCCTAACGGATTTATCAGAAACCTGGCGTCTTATTTATCCGGATGAAAAAAGTTGTGGGTAAGACTGAGCGCCAGGCGAAGCAGTAAAGCAAAGTGAGGCTAAGGCTACTTCTCCAGAAGAAGTAAAAAGCGAAGTGACCCAGAGGCCCTATATTCCTGTTTTAGTTCGTAACGAAGTATCAAAAAAATCTCAAGACCAATGCACCTACATTTCGCCTATTACAAAAGAGCGTTGTGCCACCCACAATCACCTCAGAGCGGTAGAGGAGTTTGGGCCAAAGAAAATGCCAAAGAAAATGAAAGTCACGCACTCGCGGCAGAGGTGATCGCCAGCCAAGATCTGCAGCAAATAATCTCGTGATTTTTATGCAGCTTTTTTTCGTTTATGCGTCAAGCTATAATAATGCTGATCAATTTTTATTTCGTTTTCGACGTCAGTTAGTTTTTCGCCACAATTTTGACAAAGGTAATAAATAATATTCTGGGCTGTAAAATGGATTTTATTGCGCACATAATTTAAATTTCCGGTAATTTTTTTAATCCTTTTACTGTCACAGATAGGGCAAATAGTTATTGATAGCTTATTCATACACACTCCATTTTGATGAAATTAAGATATAAAACTCCTCTAGATAATTTATTTTTCGAATAGCACCCTTAGTATAAATAAAATTTCCATCAAAAGTTGAACCAATAATAATGTAGAGCTTTTCCTTTCTCTTTTTTTTGAATTCGCTTGTAGACAAAACCGTTTTATGAATGGCTGGAGAATTAATAATAGACTCAAAAATTTCTTCAACAGTAAGCCCATCGTTTTGTCGCTCTTCTCGAGCTTTCGAAGTAAACACAACCTTTCTAGAAATGATCAGGCGTTTAATTTTTACCAAAATATCCATGTAGTTCTTTTCCTGTTTTAGGTGAGTTTAAAATTATCAAATTTAGATCCTCATTGGCAAGGTGTTTTTCAAATTAATTCCAAAGGCATGACTGTCAAAATCGCTTGGTCATTAGCACTGACAAATTGGCTTGGTCACAACAACAGTGGCTTCGCTTCAAAGAGGCGAAGCATAAAAGTGAATGCCTGTGGGTGCCTCTATCAGAGTAAGAATTTTTAAATTTATGCCGAGCTCCTCTTCAGCAGCGAGGGTGGGCTTTTCTTTTTGCTGTTTTATATTTGATGAGTGTTTCTTTTTTTTTATCGAGTTTCGTGGGACCTGTTTTTGTGGTCCTGTGTTTTTTTGAACGGTTGGTGGCGATTTTTAGGGCGGGTAAGGTGAATTTACCACCTCATGAGAGATCACTTTCTGTGCAGAAGGAGGTGAGCAAGGGAGATGTTTGGGCTGGAAAGTGAGTTCATATATTTTAACATTTTAAACTAAATTTTTATTAAAAAAAAGCTGTTTTTATGCATTTTTTTGTTGATTTTATAGTTTTATTAAGAGATAGATCTTTCTATCTTTGCTTTAAGACACATATATGTCTTAAAGCAAAAATTCTGGGAGGATTTAAAAGTGTTGAACTTAAATTTGAAAACTTTGTCTGATTCGGAACTTCTTGTTCAAACTGAAAAAACTGTTTTTCAAGAAAGAGAATGCACCAATCTCGTCCTAGATCACCTCCGAGAAGTGGAGAAAAGGCTACTTTATGCAAAGCTTGGCTTTAGCAGCATGTTTCAGTATTGCACCAAGCATCTCAAATATTGTAACGCAAGCGCTCAGCTCAGGATAGACGCGATGAGGCTGTCTAAAGACGTGCCAGAACTTAAAGAGTCACTGCAAAATGGCAGCTTAAATCTTTCAGTCATTGGGACCGTGCAGAAGTTTATGAGACATGAGAGAGCAAAATATAAGAAATGCTATAGCCCAGATCAAAAGAGGGCTTTATTAAAGCAGGTGGAGAAAAAATCAAAACTTGAAACAGAGCAGTTTTTTACAGGTATATCCCCAGAGTTTATCCCACACGAAAAAAAGAGAGTACTCAGTCCAACACAGACCGAGATTAGGTTGGTGGCGGATCCAGAGCTTTTAGAGCTCATGGAACTCATGAAATCTAAGCTCATCCAAAAGGGAAACTCTGATCCAAGCTATGCTGATGTTTTTAGAGAAGGATTAAAAAAAGCGCTAAAAGTTAAGGCTACTTTTTCTAAGGCTCATGGGCCAGCGCTTGAAAATAATAAAAAGAGTCAAACTCAAACTGTGGCTACTTCGCCAGGTGAAGTAGTAAAGCAAAGTCAGGCCCAGGCTACTTCTCCAGAAGAAGTAAAAAGAGAAGTAAGTGCCCATGAGGCAGTTTTTTTAACAGTGCCGTGAGTTTTTACAGATGCTCAATCCTTGAACACTAAAATAGAGAGAACAGAAAAAGATTTTAATATCTTAAAAATATGTATTTCTAAGTAAGTGATTAATCTAAAATACTTTTTCTGTTTCAAAAGGCAGCCGCAGCGGTGGTGAGTGGTAAACTACGGTGTTCTTTTTTCCTTTTCTGTTTTACGTAGTTCTTTTAGCATTGCATTTTCTTTGAGTTTATCAATGAACTCAATCAAGTCGTGCGGAGTGCCTTTGCATATTTCGAGTGATTTTGAAAAACATGAAGAAGCCCATCCGCCCGTGTGTATGCAATAGTCTGTTGTAGACTTTACGCAATCTCCAAATCCTACGGGAGCTCCTTTGCATTGATCTGAGGCGGTGTTAAAACAAGTCGACGGCCAACCACCTGTGCTTTCGCACACTTTCCCTACAGTCGACACACAATTTGGGTCGCTGGATCCTCCTCCAGGGCCGCACTGATACCTTGTGCCGGTGCTATTATCTACCAAAGTAAAATTCGCAGAGTCAGCTAAAGTTTGGTGACTCACAAAAAGAGCCAAAAAAATAAATAAAGTTTTCATCGGATTTCCCCTTATTAGAAAGAATTCAAGGTAATTCAATTTTTTACAATAGAAAAGAGTTATTTTTAAAAAGGGCCCACCCCATAATAAGATGAGCCCAAATAACTCACTAGCGAATTTCTTAACGAACTTGGCCTAAAGCGGACTTCACGGATAAATACTGGGAGTAGACCTGCGGAAGGTCATAGTAAGTATCAGAGAGGTAACGCTCTACTGAATAAAAAGCACTTTGAGTTCGAGAGAGTTGATAAGAACAGTTGTCGCCACTGCCGTGATCCAATGGTGTTTCAGAAGCTCCTCCTTCTACATCACTTCCATTTGGTACCATGCCATCCATACAAGATGCCAAAGCATTGGCTTGTGAAGCAAATTGAGAAACAGCCATCTTGACTGGGTATCTGACCCAAGTAGAACTCACAATCGAGTTCAATTCTTGAGCTTCTGTAGCCAAATTATCTGCCGCAGAGCCGCCGTGATCATGGTGAGCCAATGCAAGTGAATTGGGTATTGCTAACAATGCCCCTAAAACAAAACGAACAAACGTATTTTTCTTTTTCATGAGATCCCCCTTGGTTATTTATTAATACTTATGAGAGTTAAAAACTCTCAAGTTTAAACTCTCCTATAGCAAGTGCTATGCCATTCTAAATAAGGCTGAACTATAGATCAGACAGTGTTGGCCAAGGGCTAACCCCAGAGCTAACCAGAGCTAAAATGGCACTGAGTAGGATCATCTCACCACCGATGGTAGGCAGGGTGGCCTTCTTTGACGCAGACAAAAGTGCCTTTGCAAGTCGCGCAGATTTTTCCATCAGATAGAAGCGTTCCTTCGATACTTGCGCGATCTTTTTGAAGTGTGACTACTTTCGCAATGAGCCTGACTGGATTTTGAGAGGGCGTAGGTCTCAAAAGTTTGATGGAGTATTCTGCTGTCACTGTGCAGGGGGGGTGAGTGGCACCTTCTTTGTTCATCAAATGCCAAGCAGCTGTCCAATTGCAGTGACAATCCAAAAGGGAACCGATAATCCCGCCGTTCAAAATTCCAGGAAAGGCTTCGTGATAAAGCTCGGGTTGCCAATCCGCAATGACTTCGTCTCCTTGCGGGATACTTTTGATTCTGAGCCCTTTTGAATTAGCGGGTCCACAGCCAAAACAGATGCTTTTTGGAGCAAAATAACCCTGCAAACCTTTCGTGTTTAATTCTTCTTTATTCATGTTAAATAAGCATGCTAAATAAGGAGGATGTCAACGAAGTACGAACCTAACACCCTTGAGCCAAAATGGCAAAAATATTGGCAAGACAATCGGATTTTTGAAGTTGCGTCCGATTCAAAAAAACCAAAATATTATATCTTAGATATGTTTCCCTATCCCAGTAGCGCAGGGCTCCATGTCGGGCATCCCGAAGGATATACAGCCACAGATATTGTGGCCCGCTACAAGCGTGCGCGAGGATTTCACGTTTTGCATCCCATGGGCTGGGACGCTTTTGGACTCCCAGCGGAGCAGTACGCGCTTCAGACCGGGATCCATCCCGAAAAAACAACAAACCAGGCCATACAAAATTTTCGCAAACAACTCAAGATGTTGGGTTTTAGTTATGATTGGAGTCGCGAGATTTCCACCTGTGACCCCAATTACTATCAATGGACTCAATTTTTATTTTTAAAACTCTACGAACGAGGTTTGGCCTACCGGACAGAGGTTCCTGTCAATTGGTGTCCTGCTCTCAAAACCGTTCTAGCAAACGAAGAAGTCGTGGATGGAAAATCTGAACGTGGGGGCCATCCAGTCTATCGTATACCTACAAGACAGTGGCAGCTCAAAATCACCTCTTATGCCGAGCGATTGCTCCAAGATTTAGAAAAACTCGATTGGCCTGAGAGCACAAAACAACTTCAAAAAAATTGGATTGGAAAAAGCGAAGGGGTCTCTCTACAGTTTGGAATAGACTCTCACCCTGAGGAGCTAGAAATTTTTACCTCCAGACCCGATACTGTTTTCGGAGTGACATTTATGGTTTTGGCCCCCGAGCATCCCTTGGTAGATAAAGTGACAACACAAGAGCAAAAAAATAAAATACAAGCCTATCAAAAAAAGACAGCCCAGAAATCAGAGATGGCCCGGAATCTCGCCACACAAGAAAAAACAGGAGAGTTTACAGGGGCTTTTGCCATCAATCCACTCACGCACGAAAAAATTCCCATTTGGATTGCAGACTATGTTTTGATGGGTTACGGGACTGGAGCCATTATGGCGGTTCCCGCTCACGACGAAAGAGACTGCGAGTTTGCTCAAAAATTTAATCTCTCCATCAAAAAAGTCATCACGGACGGTGGAGTCTGCATAGACTCTGATTTTATTACAGGGATGAGCTCTCGAGACGGAAAAAATGCAGTGATGGATTGGGCTGAAAAAAATAAAAAAGGTAAAAGAGCCATACACTATAAGCTCAGGGATTGGCTTTTTTCGCGTCAACGGTATTGGGGTGAGCCTTTTCCGATCCTCCATTATACAGATGGCTCACAGCGGCCACTTGGGCCAGACGAACTCCCCGTTTTATTGCCGAAAGTAGAAAGTTACGAACCCTCTGGATCTGGCGAAAGCCCGCTTGCGGCGATTTCAGATTGGGTCAATATCCAAGATTCAAAAACAGGACAAAAGGCACGTAGAGAAACAGACACCATGCCGGGAAGCGCCGGCTCTTCTTGGTATTTTCTGCGTTACTGCGATCCTCACAATAGCGAAACTCCTTTTAGCTTCGAGGCTCAAAAATACTGGATGCCTGTGGATCTCTACTTGGGAGGGGCAGAGCATGCGGTCGGGCATCTTTTGTATGCTCGGTTTTGGACTAAAGTATTTTATGACGCTGGACTTGTGAGCTGTGATGAGCCGTTTAAAAAACTCATCCATCAGGGAATGATTTTGGGCGAAGATGGCGAAAAAATGTCGAAATCTCGAGGGAATGTCATCAATCCTGATGATGTTGTCAATCAATATGGCGCAGACACTTTGCGGATTTACGAAATGTTTATGGGGCCTTTGGAAAAAGACAAACCCTGGTCTACGACTGGCATCGAAGGAGCAAATCGATTTTTACATCGCGTTTGGCGTGTATTCCAAGACATCCAAGATAATTTGGGGCCTTTGCCAGAGAGTTTAAAAATCCTTCATCAAACCATAAAAAAAGTTACAGAAGATATCGAAAATTTGCGTCTCAATACAGCTATCAGCCAAATGATGGTGTTTATTAACCACATGACCGCACTTTCTCAAAAACCGAAAGCATGCCTTAAGCCATTTGTGCAACTCCTCAACCCCTTTGCTCCGCATCTTGCACAAGAGCTTTGGCAGACTCTGGGAGAAAAATCAGAATTGAGTTTTGAGCCCTGGCCGAGTTTTGATCCTAGACTCGCTCTAGAGGACAAAGTTACTGTGGCCATCCAGGTCATGGGGAAAACAAGGGGCTCTGTCGAAGTGGCCCGAGGAACTCCACAGTCAGAGGTAGAGTCTTTGGCAAAAGAGATCACGGCAGTTGTCAATCAGCTCAAAGATAGGTCGATTGTCAAAGTGATTTTTGTAAAAGATAAAATCATGAATTTTGTTTTAAAAACAGTATGAGTGCAATTTGTTTATGAGTTCAAAAATTTTAATCACAGGTGGAGCAGGTTTTATTGGGACTCACTTGTGTCGTGCTCTCGTAAAATCAGGTCATGAGGTAAGAGTGCTCGACCTTGTGTGGCCAAAGGATGAAGTCCAAGGGGTTCAATACCTCCAGGGAGATGTTAGGGATCTTGCTATTTTAGAAGAGGCCATACATGGGGTTCATGTCGTTTATCACTTTGCTGCAATAGTGAGCATGCCTCAGTGTCAAAAAAATCCAATTGAGAGTTACGAGACAAATTTTTTATCAACCCTTCGGGTTTGTGAAATCATCGTAAAAGAATCTCAAAAACAAAGCAGCACAGTACGTCTCATTTATAGTGGATCTGCGTCTGTCTATGGAAATGTAGGACGTGCTCATCAACAAATCAGTGAAACAGAACTGACGCCAGAACCCCAGTCTTTTTATGCAGCTCAAAAATTAGCTTCGGAGCATGTGATTGGGCTCTATCACAGAGCTTATGGACTGAGCGGAGTCGTGTTTCGATTTTTTAATGTGTTTGGTCAAGGGCAGGATCCACACTCACCTTATTCGGGAGTCATTACGGTGTTTAGTGAAGCCATTCGAGGTGGAGCTCCGCTTAACTTAAACGGTGGAGGCATTCAGACTCGAGATTTTGTTTCAGTTCATGATGTGACGAAGGCCTGCGAACTTGCTCTTTGCCTTTCGGAGAGCAAATGTGATGGGCATCCGATTAATTTAGGGTCAGGCAAGAGTACAGCTATTTTTTTTCTTGCAGAAGAAATGATTAAAATTTCTAAGAGTCAGTCGTTCGTGCAGAGTGTTCAAGCCCGAGCGGGAGATGTGCTTCATTCTAGGGCAGACATTAGACGAGCTCACGAATTGCTCAGTTGGAGTCCAGAAATTTCTCTCCACGAAGGGTTGTTAGAGTTACTTTGACAAGAGAGCGAAAAATTAAATAATGCGTTATCTGCAATGGTCTACTCATGATTTAGCATCAGGGATGGGTGGAGTAGAAGTTCATGCTAGATCTCTTGATCGAGAGCTAAAAAAACTGGGCATTGATTCTCGGCTTTCGGCTTCTGGAGTGGATCCTATAAAAATACTGCAAGAAAACTGGGACGTCATCCACACGCATGGGGCATCACCCCTTCCTCTTTTTTTTAAACTCCCTCGCCCGGTTCTGAGGCTGCACACTCTTCATGGGACAACCCTTGGAAGAATGCATGCTTGTAATGAGTGGCTATGGCCAGGCGGATACCTAGCCTATGGGAGAGAAGTTCTAGGAATTATGCAGAGTCAGATTGTATTGGCTGTTCATTCGGAGCTTCATTTACTTTTGTTGGCAAAAAGTCTTCGCAAAAAGACCTTTGTCTGTGGCAATGGTTGGGATCCTGTATCGAGCGATTCGTCTTTAGATAAGCTTATCCATCCAAAAGGATCTTACTTCTGTTATGTCGGAAGGGGAGAAGACATTGTAAAAAACACTTCGTTTTTGCAAGAGGTCATCGAAAAAATCCCGGATGCAAAGTTAGTCGCAATTCCAGGTTTGGGTTTTCGGCCTTCAAAAAAAATAATAAGCACAGGTAGGTTGGGGCCAGAACAGATCTTAGAGATTTTAAAAAAGAGTCATGGATTGCTTTTGCCATCACTCTACGAAGGTCTCCCCCTTGTAGTTTTAGAAGCGCTTGGGGCTGGTGTGGAAGTGATGGCATCTCCAACAGGTGGGGTTATGCAGTTAAATGGAGAACTCAAAGGACTCCATGTATTAAAACTGAATCGAGAGCTTTGGATTTCTGAATTAAATAAGAAAATGAGAGATACGACTTTATCACACGAAATAGAATTGCGAAGTCAACACAACCGGAAATTATTAAAAAGCTGGGGCAAGGTAGCCGAGGAAATATTAAAAACAATACAGGAGTTTGGTTAGCTTTATGAAAGTATGGTTTAGTCATGGTTTTTGGAATACCTCAGAGCATCTTGCTACCCGATTCTTTGATGTGCTGACTACGCTCGTTCTCATTCGTGTTTTTACGCCGGAGCTGTTTTCAAAACTTGTTTTTGCGCAAGCATTTCTTGCCCCACTTCTCATTGTTTTTATAGCTCCTGAGACTATTATTTATCGCGATTATTCAAAATGGAAGGAGGGAGATTCAGGTTTATTCTTTCGGAGGATACGGACATTTCGTTATTTTGGTTACCTAAAAATTTTATTTATTTTTATTTTTTCTGGAGCCGCTGCTTTGTTTTTCCCATCCACAGAATTTGAAATAAGATTCTCCATCTCTATTTGGGCTTTTTTCTGGGCTTTAGGCCCTCAAATTTCTGGGATGGATCGGGAATATCTGCGTGTTTCTCTCAAACTAAAAACCCTAAATCTGATCACCATTTTACAAAAAATGCTATTCCTCGGAGGAACGCTTTGGGTTTCGATAGTTTTTCCAGAAAAACTGGAGTTGCTCGCGCTGGTTTCCCTTTTTTCGGCTTTGTTGCCAGCATTTGTATCTTCGCAAATCGTTAATCGGGAATTTTCTTCTCATTTACCTCTCCCTTTAGATTTCATGATTCGAACACTTAAAAAAACCATTCAAGGTTACTCACTTTGGACCCATCTTTCCGGAATTATTACAACTTGGGTGATGACCATGGATCTGTTTTTCTTGGGATTATTCCATTATTCTGACCGACTACTGGGTCTCTATGGAATCACTCTTAAGCTGGCAGGATTTTTTTTAATCATTCCCATAGCACTTGCTAATTTATTTTCAGTTTGGATTGGGACGAGAAAAGGCGATTTTTTAAACCAAAAAAACGAAAGAAAACAGATTAAAAAAGCGACACTGATCCTTGCTGGAGTTGCTTTAGTGTCAGGAAGTATCTTTCTTTTTCTCTACCCTTATTACATTTCCTTTTTCTCAAAAGGACGTTGGAGCGTAGAAGAAACAGAGCTTGTATTTGAATGGCTTTGCGCCATTCAAATTGGAGTTGTTTTGTACGGGCTAACATTTCTATACAGCTCATGGATGACTTTGAGGAGTTCTGCTAAAAAAATCTTTTGGCAGGTGAGTTTACCTTGGGGGCTTTTAGCACTTCTGATATACAGCATGACAGCCTGTTATGGTGGGATCAACTTAACGGCAAGAGCAAACGTAGCAGTTTCTGTACTCCTTATTTTTTTAATATATCGGAGTTTTAGGAGAGCTTAGTGGCCAGTGTCAGTTTGCCTCTAATCAGTGTGCAGAGTGACAAAGCGACACTGTGAGAAAAGCGCTGTGCCGCGGTGCGCTATTTGTTTTTATTGTGTATTTAATTCGCTATTTAAATTATTTTTGGCATTCTACTTGCTTCTAGCATTTGCATATCAGGCAATTAAGTCTGAATTTTTAAACTCTCAAAGGGGGATTTATGAAAAAAATATTATTAGTGCTTGGCTTGCTCACGAGTGTTTCTGCTTTTGCAGATCACGGAAACAGTATTACCATCACCTGTCAAAGCGTGAATTTTAATACCAGCTATTGTGATACAGGAGTTTACATTGATGATGTTTACTTAGAATCACAGCTTTCGCACTCAGCCTGTATCGAAGGGAACACCTGGGGTCACGATGAGCGCTCGATATGGGTCTCCGGAGGATGTCGCGCGGTGTTTAGAGTTTTTGGATACGCTTCGGGTCCCTATCAAACGGTAAATATCAATTGTGCCAGCGTAAATTTTAACTATGCAGTTTGTAATACAGGACTGAGAAATATCATCAGAGCCAACCTACTCACTCAATTCTCACACAAACCCTGCATTCAAGGATCCACTTGGGGTATTAATGGAAATTCTGTTTGGGTCAACAATGGCTGCCGCGGGCTCTTTGCTGTTACAGGGTTTAGGTACTAAAACTCCTGAGTATAAGGGATCACTTCGACCTCAGTGAGGGGAACTCCAGCGGCTTTGGCCAGGGGTTCCCTTAAGTCTTTTGCAGTTCCTAGAACTGTCACAGAGAGGTGCTCGGGTTTTAAAAACTGCCCAATTGCATGGTTGGCCTGCGCCAATGTCACAGTCGAAAGCTTTTCTTGATATCGAGACATAAATCCAGTGGGCAGTTCTAATGTTTTTTCTAAAAGTTTATTTTCCACTCTTTTTTGAGGGGTATTGAACATAAACCCAGAATTGTTCATCAAGCTTTGTTTGGCTTGCTCAAATTCAGACGAGGTGATTCCTTTTTCTTTCAGCTCGCTCACCATGTTGATCGAATAAGCCAAGGCCTGAGCCGTATCTTTGGCTGCTGGAAAAAGATGAAATTGCCAAGAGCGGGGCTGTCTCCCATGTCTAAAAAAACTTCCTGCCCCGTAGCTCCAGCCACGCTTGACTCGAATTTCTACCATCATTCTCGCAAGAAAAGAGCCGCCCCCAAAAGCGTAGTTGGCAATATAAAGTGGAAAAAAATCAGGATTTGTTAATTTTATACCCACTTGACCACCATAAATTTGGGTTTGAGTTCGGTCTGGCTTGTCTATGATGATCAACTTTCTTTTCGAGAAATCTTCTGGAGGTGAAACTGCTGCAGAATCGCTCCCCCCCTGTCTCATTTGAGCCAAAGAGTGAGCCCAGGTTTGGATTGTTTCGGCTTTTGTATCTCCTGCTCCTAAAATAAGGAGTTTTTTATCTCTGATAAGACGATCAAAATGAGCTTGAATTTGACTTCGATTGAGCTTCTCTATATCCGTTGCAATCCCTAAAACAGGTTTTCCATAGGGATGTTTTTGAAATAAATGCCGAGTTGCTCTTCGCATAGAAAGGGTGCGGTCGCTTCCGAGTTCGTCCAGAATCTGTGAAATAACGACTGCTTTGAGCTTTTTGATTTCATGCTCTGAAAAAGAAGGTTCTGTTAAAATCTCAGTCAAGAGTTTTAAAAAATCCGGCAGTTCGTGAGCAAGAACTGCGCCTCTTAGCACAACGGCTTCGGCTCTTGTTTCAATATTGAGCTCTGCGCCCATTTGGTCCAAAGCTAAGTCCATTTGCTCCTTGGTCTGAGAGCGTGTTCCTCTGAGTAACATCTGGCCTAAAAAATTTGTAATCCCGGATTGTTTTTCGGGATCATCGACAGAGCCAGCTTTGAGCGCGACATTGAGATAAACAAGGGGCAGACTGCGATCTTCTTCGAAGTTGACTTCGAATGCAAACAACCGAGTGGACATCAATAAGAAGAGGAAATAGGCTAGTGTTTTTGTCATTTTGGGACTCCTATGATTACAGAACGATTCTCAGGAAAGAAATACTGCACGGCCACACGTTGTAGGTCAGCTCCTGTTACGTGCAGGCTTGCTTGATAAGTTTTAATCCCTTCTTCAAAGTTTCCAAGGAGAGTTTCGTTTTTCCCTAAAAACCGTGCGCGGCCATTATTATTGTTGAGGTGTTCATAAAAACTAAAACTTATTCTGTTTTTAATTTTTTCAAGTTCTTTTTTTGAAGGGATTTCGTGCATCAGTCGATTGATTTCTCTGAGGATGATATTTTCTGCATGAGCTGCCTTTTTGTTTTTTTGTAAATTTACCTCAATTAAAAAAAGGCTGGGATCTTTGTTGTCCTCGGTGCCAGAGTCCACAGCGCTAGCCACGCCCGTGTTAACCAAAGCCTGGTAAAGGCGGCTACTTTTTCCACCTGACAAAAGTTCACTCAATGTCTCTAAAGTGGCTGCATCTTTATGTTGTGCCTCAGGAATATGATAGCCCAGCAGTAATTTTTCGACCTGCACATTAAACTTTAAAGTTTTTCTGCGAGGAGATTTTTGAGGCGCCTCTGTTGGAGTCGCAAGGTTAGCGCTTTCTTGCTTTCGAATTTTTGAATAATATTTTTTTGCCATTTCGTAGACGCCATTGTGCTCTACATCTCCAGTCACTACGACAGTGGCATGATTAGGAGCGTAAAAGGATTTGTAAAATCGATAGGCGTCTTCCGACTTCATTCGATTGAGATCTTCTTCGTAACCAATGACTGGCCAATGGTAAGGGTGGGAAGTAAAGGCAATTCCAAAAAGCTCTTGGTACATTAGCCCGTCTGGATTGTTTTCGTAACTAAAGCGGCGTTCGTTTTGAACCACTTCTCTTTCAGTTTTGAAAGCAGTTTCGTCTACGATGAGATTTACCATTCGTTCTGACTCAAGCTCTACGATCATTTCTAATTTCTCTTTAGGTAACTCTTGGACATAAGCGGTGTAGTCTCGGCTTGTAAAGGCATTTTCTCCCTCTGCCCCTGCGGCTTCCATGAGCTTTTCAAATTCGCCATCTTTGTGGTGTTTAGTTCCTTTAAACATCATGTGTTCAAATAAATGAGCCAATCCAGTAGAGCCCACCACCTCATTGCGAGAGCCGACAGAGTACCAAGTCTGATAAGCAAAGGTGGGAGAACTGTGATCTTCGACAACGAGTAATTTTAAATCATTTTCCAAATGATATTTATGGACCTGAAATGATCCGACGAGGGGCGCCACCTGTTCAGATTTTTCTGAATGGGAACGCACACTGTTCTGAGAACAATTCAAACTGATAAGGCAAATAAATAACAGGGGTATTGATTTCGACATGATCAGAAATTAACAAAGGTGAGGGGAGTTGCAAAGAGAAAATAAAAAAAACTAACTCAACAACGTGACTCACTATATAATGATTGTGGTGTCGTTTAAAAAAGTAAAACATTATTTTGTCATCGGGTTGTTCCTCAGTCTTTTTTCGTTTCTATCATATAGTTTTTATAAAATTTCTCTCTCTTCCTTGTTTTTTATTCAAAACATTGAGGTTTCCTTGGAGGACAAGAACTCACCACTTACTGCTCAAGAGGTGAAAAATCTTGTAGGTATTTCTGCAGACAGGGTCAATTTATTCAAATTAAATTTGTCAGAGGTTGAAAAAAAAATCCTTGTAAATCCTTGGATTAAAGAGGCAAGAATAGAGAAAAAATTTCCAAACACGCTGATCATTTTAATTCATTTTAAGAAAGCACAAGCGCTCTTTCAAAATGAAAAGGGAGAGCTTGCCTATGTGGACGAAAAGGGACAGATTTTTGGTAAGATCAATTTGAATTTTGAGCGAGATCTCCCTACCCTCAGTGGATTTGCCGCAGCGCCACAAGGTGCGGTTCTTGAAGCCCTTGGTTTTTTGAGAAATTGGAGTGAATCGAACAAAAAAAGGCTTCCGCCTATTTCGGACCTTATTTTTGATCCAGAAAGGGGCTACCGCGTCATTTTATTTTATCAAAAAAACAGGACGCTTTTGGAACTTGGAGTTCGCTCAAATCTTCTGGAAAATAGCCTACAACTAGAACATTTAGGAAAAGTATTCGAATATTTAAGGGAAAAAAATATCGCTTCGCGTCAAATTTGGGCTAATTCAAGCAAAAAAATAATTGTCAAAATTCCATCTGGTTCTTAGAATTTCTTAGAGAGGCATTTTTTGCCTTGGAATCCATGGGAGGGGTTCTCTTATGTCCAAAAAGGACTTTGTTGTTGGATTAGATATTGGAACCACAAAAATTTGTTGCATTGTAGGCGAAATAGCCGAGGCAGGCGCTCAGCCCAGAATTGATATTATTGGAATAGGAACCACTCCCTCCTGTGGTTTGAGAAAGGGAGTCGTAATCAATATTGATTCCACAGTCGAAAGCATTATCAAAGCAGTAGAAGAAGCTGAACTCATGGCTGGAGTAGAAATCACCACTGTTTTTACGGGCATTGCAGGTGGACATATCAAATCTTTTAACTCCACAGGAGTGGTGGCGATCAAAGATAAGGAAATTTCTAATCACGATGTTCAAAGAGTGATTGATGCAGCAAAGGCCGTTGCGATCCCAATGGATCGCGAAGTGATTCATATTATTCCACAGGAATATTTGATCGATCACCAAGATGGAATTAGAGATCCGATTGGAATGAGTGGAGTGAGGCTTGAAGCAAAAGTTCACATTGTTACAGGAGCTGTTTCTTCTGCTCAAAACATCATCAAGTGTGTGAATAAAGCAGGCTTAAATGTTTCCGAAATTTGTTTGGAGCCTTTGGCTTCTAGCGAAGCTGTTTTGTCTGAAGACGAGAAAGAGCTGGGTGCTGTCTTAGTAGACATTGGAGGGGGGACAAGTGACATTGCAATTTTTAAGGAAGGGTCTGTTGTATATACGGGCGTATTGGCAATTGGGGGCAATCATCTCACCAATGACATCGCCGTGGGACTCAGGACCCCGCAACATGAAGCAGAAAAAATTAAAATTCAATTTGGGAGCGCAATTGCTGCTCAAGTAAAACCAGACGAAACGATCGAGGTTCCTGGCGTTGGCGGAAGAAAGCCTCGGATTGTAAGTCGCAGGCTATTAGCTGAAATTATTGAGCCTAGGGTAGAAGAGATTTTTTCTCTCATTCAGAGAGAAATCATGAAAGCTGGATTTCAAGATCTTCTTTCGGGTGGAATTGTGATCACAGGGGGCTCAGCGCTTTTAGAAGGGATCCCAGAATTTGCCGAACTCATTTTAGAAATGCCGGTGAAAAGAGGAATCCCTCAAAATATCGGGGGACTTCGGGATGTAGTGAACTCTCCAAAATTTGCAACGGGAGTTGGATTGCTAAAATTTGGAGCGCAAAATGGCCAAAGTAGCCAAGGGTACAAAAAAAGAAAATTCCCAATTCGGGACAAAAACATCTACGACAAAGTGCGTGGGTCCATGCGAACATGGATTAAAGACTTATTCTAAGGAGGGATAAAACTATCATGTTTGAAATCGAACAAGTCGTCAATACGGGTGCAAAAATTAAAGTCATTGGAGTGGGAGGAAGCGGCTGCAATGCGGTAAATACAATGATTCGAATGGGCCTCCAGGGAGTTGAATTTATTACGGCCAATACTGACAAACAAGCCCTGGATGCATCTTTAGCTTCTACTAAAGTAGCCATTGGGCAAGAGCTCACCAAAGGACTAGGGGCTGGAGCCAATCCAGAGGTGGGACGAAAAGCAGCGCTCGAAGATTATGCAAAAATTTCAGAACTCTTATCTGGAGCGGACATGGTTTTTATCACGGCAGGAATGGGGGGAGGAACGGGTACAGGTGCAGCTCCCATATTTGCCAAAATTGCGAAGGAAATAGGCGCTTTGACTGTGGGTGTGGTGACCAAGCCATTTCATTTTGAAGGAAAAAAAAGGATGAAGCATGCCGTGATGGGGATCAATTGGCTCAGAGATAATGTGGATTCATTGATCATGATTCCCAACCAAAGGCTCATTGCTATTGCAGGGACCACTCTCTCGATGCTTGAAGCTTTTAAAAAAGCAGACGAAGTGCTTTTGAATGCCGTACAAGGAATTTCGGATCTCATCAATCACACAGGTCTCATCAACAGTGATTTTGCAGATGTCAAAACAATCATGCAAAATAAAGGTTTAGCTCTGATGGGAATTGGCCAAGCCAGCGGTGAAAACAGAGCAATCGAAGCAGCGACCAACGCGATTTCAAGCCCACTGCTTGAGGATGTGTCGATCGAAGGAGCAACCGGCATCATTATCAATGTGACAGGTGGATCTAATATGACGATTCATGAAGTCAACGAAGCTACAACCCTCATTATGGAATCAGCTCACGAAGATGCAGAGATTATATTTGGCACAGTGATCGACGAATCCATGAAGGAAAATGTAAAAGTCACAGTTATTGCAACGGGCTTAGGCACTGCTGATACTCAGCAAACCACAGGCGTAGCTTTCCAGCCATCGGCTTATTTTTCTAAAGAAAATCCAATTTACTCGATTCCTCAGGTCGTTGCTCCAATAGTGGCTCCTGCTCCGGTGGTAGAAAATATTGGGGTGACTCCTCCTGTTCCAAATGCACAAATGCTTGCTTCAGTTTTAGAGAAACAGAACACTGATTATGTGCCAAAAACGGTTCCCCTGACCTTAGAGGGTGGTGAACTGGCCAGAGCAAGAGCAATTGCTCAAAGACTTGGGATTACAAACTTGACCGATGATGAGTTTGACATTCCAACCTACTTGCGCCGCCAACAGCTCGAAAAAGAACTTTAGGTAATGCCACAGGCTTAGACAACTCGGATTTGTTCGGGCATCCCACGGGTGAGTTCTAAGGTAGAATTGATTTCAGTCTCACGTTTTTTCTTGAGCTGGTACCATTGGACCAACTCCATGGCGCTGATTTGAAAAACACAGAAAATAACCGCCAAGATCCATGCCGTGTAGACTTGGTCTACTCCACAAGCCATTCCAGTCACAACACTAAAAAAGAGTCCTGCACTAAAGCCAGGTTGATCAACTCGTACCCTAAACCTCACGAGTGCAATGGCTGCTCCAATTGCAAAGGCGCGCGCAAGATTGTTGCTGACTAAAATCATAATCCCAGTCATCCCAAAGCAAAGAAACAGCACCATCATTGCATTCAAGACTAAATCCATTAGATCTACTTTTGTGTTTTCTTTTTTAGGTGGGAGCTTGAACATTGTAAATAAGGTTGTGAACATTAAAATCAATCCAATGACCACCGCATTCAAAAATAAAACCAAGACTTCCACAAATGGAATGACGACTAAAGCCTCCTCGACGTGTCCTAATTTAAACGACATTTTTTAATTCCCCCAAGTACAGCCATTCTGCAATACTATAAACGTATTTCGAAAAACTGGCTTTTTTAGATTCTGTTAGCTTGAGCATTTCAGTGACCCAAATCGGAATGCTCCCCGAGTGCTTGATTTCGAGAACCAAGTCATTTCCATTATGAAATTGTTCCCTCATATTTTGGGATTGCATCCAAAGTTGAGAGTCATAATGAATCGAACTTTGTGTTTCCTCCGAAAGTTCTCCCAGAAGAGAGGTTTGAATGTCTTGATCGATTGTAACTCTCAGGCCATTTTTTTCGTAGGCGATTCGATTATAAGTCACCACGCTGCTCGGCTTTAGGCCAAAACTTAAAACTCGAGTGTTTACCCGGTCCACTCTTTTTGAAAGAGATTTTGTTTTTAATTCCGGATTTCTGTCTTCAAGATCTCTATTGAGTGAAAGTGGTTTTCCGGCTTTGATCGACCTTTCTGCATCTGGACTAATTTGAAATCGAGATTTTTTACAAACTCCATGCTCTTTGATTTTGAGTTCCAAATGAGCAGCCTCTTTTGCTTTTTCTCCCGCTGGCCAAATTCCATTGGGAGCATATTTTCGAGTGCGTATTTTAAAGCGAGAGTCCCTCGAGTGAAAGTGAGATTTAAAAATATCTAGCCCAACGGAGTCAAAATATACACTTTCAATGAGAGTATACTTTGTGCCAGCGATCGGGTAGCTAGGTTCTAGAGCATTTTCTAAAACCTCTAATAAGAAATCCAAATTGGATCTCGAAACTAAATATTTTTCTTCAATTCGAACGAAGTTGTCTTTTTCGGTTTCAAGTTCACCATGAGAAACGTCAGAATTTTCGTATTTTAATAGCATTTTTCCCTCCCTCGGTCTAAGTCCCTAACGCACGGTATAAATCGTTCATCGCGCCATGTCAAGGCCCTATCGTACAATTTTTTTAGAAGCAAATTTCATGCCCAACATGGTAAAATTCTTTCGAATACCCAAGGAGGGCGTATCTAATGAAATCTAAATTCTTACTTTTATTATTTATTCCGCAGTTGGCTTTGGCGTCTCTTTATCATTCTGGTTATAAACCCGGCGAAGTTTTAGTGGAATTCAACGAAAGCTTTGCACTTCAACTGGCTGAAACGAAAACGGTTTTAAAAATATCCGAAAACGTCTTTCGGCTGATCTATCCAGAAGAGATCAATGTGAGGGAAAAAATCAGAGAATTAAAAAAATTACCAAGTGTTAAATATGCACAGCCCAATTACATTCTTTCATTATTTCCGGACAAAGAAAAACAGCCTGTTTTCAGAATGATTTTTGATTTTTTCTATTCCCCATTCCCACTGACGGCATTCAATGACATCCCGGCCCTCGATCGCCCGCCTTTAGAGCCAGCTCCCTCAGAAATCGATCCCCCTGTTTTAGATCCAGAGTTAAGTAAACTTTGGGGATTGGAAAAAGCAGGTGTGAGCAAAGCCTGGAATATCCACAAGGGGAGTAAAAGCTTTATTGCTGCAGTGATTGACACTGGGATTGACTATAATCACAAAGACCTTGCTCTAAACCTTTGGCGGAATCCAAATCCGACCGTCAATGACATTGTGGGCTTTGATTACACACACAATGACGGGCTCCCCTATGATGACTATGGACATGGCACACACACCGCAGGGACTGTAGGAGCTGTGGGTGGAAATGGAGTGGGTGTTTCTGGCGTCAATCAAAGGATTTCAATCATGGCCATCAAATTTATTTCGTCCAAAGGCGAGGGCACCACGGCCGATGCCATTCGGTCCATTGACTACGCCGTGGCACATGGAGCGCGGGTTTTGAGCAATAGTTGGGGAGGCAAAGGAGACGATGACAACAAACTCCTTTATGATTGCATTAAAAGGGCTGGAGCCAAGGACGTCTTATTTGTAGTTGCCGCTGGCAATGATGGGACAGACAATGACGGTGCAGACCCGGTTTATCCAGCGAGTTTTGATTTAGATAATATTTTGTCGGTCGCGGCTTCTACGCCCTCGGACAAACTGGCCTTTTTTTCAAACTTCGGACAAAAGAGCACCGATTTGGCTGCTCCTGGTGTCAATGTGTATAGCACTTATCCCGGAAATCTCTATCAGTACTCCAATGGGACTTCGATGGCCGCACCTCATGTGGCAGGAGCAGCGGCTCTTCTTTGGTCGCTCCATCCGGAGTGGACGTATCATAAAGTAAAACAAGTGCTGATGGAAACGGTGGATAAGACCCCAGGTTTAGAGGGCAAACTTGTCACCGGTGGGAGACTCAATGTCGGGAGGGCGCTCGTGGGGTTATAAGTTTCCCTCCCCAATCCCGCTAAATCCATTGCTTCCCGTTCTAAAATGGTTATTTTGGCCGTTTCCCCATTGCTGCACAGTCTCTCCCCCAAATTGCGTGCGTTTGATGCATTTCCATTCGATGTCTGTGTCTATCGGAAGTTTTTCGAGAGTGCCCACCCATGTGGGATAAAAAGAGGGTGAGAGCTTAATGGCTTTTCCTGGATCCCAGCTCCCCAATTCTGGTATATTTCCTGTGATATAAATCGCCTCACCCCACGCGGTATTGGCGTTATTACACCTAAAATGTATAGCCGTTGTTTTGGGTTTTCGTTGGAGTGGAATTCTAAATGAGTAGTCTTGATTGACAGGCAAGTTGCCGGTTTTAATGACAATGAGTTTGCCCTCAAAAACAAGTTCGAGTGTGATGGGTCTTTCGGAGGGAGCTCCAGAGTAAGAGCCCTCGGCGGCGTGCACGATGACGAGGGCTTCGTTTCCTTCTTGCCATTGTTCAACTTTTATTTTTCTGACTTCACCAGCTTTTGAGTCCTGTGGCTCATAACCCAAGGTCTTTCCGTCGTCTTCGAATAAAGTAAACGAAGTAGGGTTGGGGTCTGAAAAAACTCGAATCCCTAAATCATTTTTAATGCTCCCGTCTTTTCTCTTGCCAGAGAGGTTGAGAGTTTGATCGTCGATCAGCATCATCGGAATAATAGCTCCAGCTCGTGCAAAGAGAGGAAGTGTAAAAAGAGCTTTTTCGTCTGGCGAGACGAGGTAGGCTGGAATTTCTGGAGTTTCTTGTCCAGAGCTTTCGAAACTATCTAGAGTATGGAAGTTAAACCACTTGCCTCTGGGCAAATAAACAGATCTCTTATAATGCCCAAAACCGGCAATAATCCCATAGACCAAAGACTCCCCAATCATTTTTACACTCCCAATACCACGGGTGTTTGGATCTTCTTGAAAATGATAAACGAGTGGAGGAAAAATCGGTTCTCCATATAAATACGCCATGTGAGCCAACGAATAGACATAAGGATGGAGTTTGTATCGTAAAAGCAAATTGGCTCGGTTGCTATCTCCGTCTCCTCTACGATCAGGACCAAAATGAGTGTCGGGTTCTCCATAGGCCCAGCCATGGGGACGGAGAGGAATTTCGCCCAAAGCATTGGAGGCAAACCACTGTGTATAAAGTTCTCTCACTTGTTCAGGAGTTGGTTTTTGGCCATTGAATACTTCGAATCCTCCCACGTCAGAACTATAATAATCCATGCCGGCCAAACTCATGTGCATCGTTGTATTGAGATGAGCGACCAAAGAACCAGGATCTCTCCCGATATCTCCTGACCACATGCCTGCACCAAAACGTTGAATTCCGGGAGCCCCTGCCCGCGATAGTGTGAAATGCCTGGGAGAAAAAGGCCCGGCTTCTTTTCTATATCCTTCGAAAATTCCAAGCATCCAATACAAAGCGTAAAGATTGTGGAGGTCCCCATGTTGATTTTTTCCTGGAAGTTTGGGATCCCCAAAATAGCGTGCAAATTCTTCGTACATTTCGGGCTCTCCGAGATCAGCCCAGTGAGAGTGTATTCCCATCTCAGAGAGAGCCCTTCGTTTCATTTCATGCCAACGGGCTCTCGCTTCCGGGTTGCTCCAATCGATCATCCCGCCCATCCCCCACCACCTGGGTTTTCCGTTTCCATTGTCTAAAATGACAGGAGCGCCATTATCCCAATGCGCTAGTAGCATTGGGTTTGTAAGTTGTTGCCATTCGTTTCGAAGTCTCATATCGACATAAGATTCCTCAATCGGCATGAGCTCAATTCCATCTTCTTTGAGGCGTTTTACTTCTTGAGCTGGATTTGGAAAATGGGATTCGTCAAATTGTAGCGAGCCCATTCGGGCCACATTGTCATCAAAAAACTTTGCCCCAAACCACTGTAAATCGAGAGCAAATCCGTCTACCGGGAAACCTTGCCGTCTTAAAGACTGTAATTCTTCTTGGATTTGACCCCAGTTTTCGTACCCAAATTTCGAAACCCAAAGTCCAAAAGTGCTTTTGGGTGGCACTGGGGGTTTGCCCACAAGGTCCATGAATTGACGGCGGAGTTCTTTGATGTTGCTTCCGGCAAACACATAGCCGCGGACTTGGTCTCCCCACATTTCTAAAAACCAGTTTTTAGGGTCTCTAAAATTCCAATTCATTTTGTAGGGTTGGTCCATGAAGAGCCCAAAGTTTTGATTTTCTGGGCCAAGAGCGTATAGGACAGGAAATTGAGACATGCTCGGGGTACCTGAGCTAAAATCTTTTCGGACATTGCCCATGCCTACGCCATTCCAATCACGACCGGACCAGTCTCCGTCTGCCACTTTTGGATCATAAAAAAAATTTCCAAGGCCGTAGACGTTTTGCATTTGCTTGGGGTCAATTCGCAATCGCTTGGTATTTTTGTCTAAAGACACGCCACTGATTTCAGTGAGTGGCACTCCTTTGCGTTTGTCAAAAACCGATAGACTCAGCGTTGCTGGATCAATGTCTAGACGCAGGTCTCTCGTTTCAATGTGGTAAGGATTGGGGGAGTAAAATTCCTCCGGCCCTGGATAGTTACTTTTGTAGATCATGGGAGTGAGATAGATTCCGCAGTCCGGCGAAGGACCACCCCTATTTTCCGAAAGTTCAAAATGGATGCTTTGATCTGTCAAAACTTCGATGGCCAAATAGCGGCTTCCCGATTCGAATTTTCTTTTTTGAACCCCAACTCCAGCAAAAGAAACTTGAAATGAAAATAGAAATATCCCCAAACACGAAAGCAGTCGCCCCATAAACCCCCCGATCGCTGACGCAGCGCCTTACATATTGTGTTAGAAAACATTTGTCAATAGTCCTTCCGGTTTTTTTGTAACCCCAGTTATTGGGGTTATTTTTTTTGGAGTTACATTTTAGATTTTTTGAGTCACAGTGGGAAATCTTGGGGAGATATATCATGCAAATTATTTTTATCTTAATCAGTCTTCTATTTTCGTCTTCAGTTTTAGCTTCGACGCTACCCTCGCCGTGGTCCTCGGGCGTTAAGCAAGCTTTTGGGACGGCATACAATCCCAGTTCAAAACTTTGGTTTACGGTGGGGCACGGGATTTTGACAGAAGTCTACTGGCCTACAGTCGATACGGCGCAGTTAAGAGACCAGCAGTTTTTAGTGACCGATGGAAAAAGTTTTTTATTCGAAGAAAGAAAAAACGCTCACACACAAGTCGAGTGGATCGAGAAAGGTGTTCCTGCTTTTCGGATTATTAATAAAGACCCGGAGGGACGATTTCAAATAGAGCGGGTTATTTTTACAGATCCCAATCGGGATTCGCTCATTCAAAAAATTAAAATCACGAAGTACGTCCCAGGACTTCAGTTTTTTTTGCTCCACAATCCTTCTGCCCAAAATACACCTTTAGGAAATTCTGGATTTGCCAGCCTCCATGATTTTCCTGGAATGGGGCTTTTTGCTTGGCAAGACAATCAAGCACAAGCAGTGGCGGCGTCTGTTCCTTTCAGAAAGGTGAGTGCTGGGTTTTATGGTTCTACGGATGGCTATCAAGATTTGGTCCGAGATTTTCATATGGATTTTGAATACAAAAATGCAGACCATGGAGATGTGGTTTTGATGGGGTGGTTGCAGTTGCCAGAGGAGGTGGGGGTAGACACGTTTGATCTGGTCTTGAGTTTTAGTTCAAACCTTGAGAGTGCCTATAAAACAGCTCAAGCCACACTTTATTCTGATACTAATTTTATATTAAATAAATATAAAAAAGAGTGGCAGCAATATCAAAATTCCATTCTAAATTTAGAGCCCTTTTCTTTGGACGGGGGCAATCTTTTTCGAGCGTCTGTCGCACTTTTAAAGTCTATGGAAGATAAGACTCATCCCGGTGGGATTATTGCTTCGCCTACCATCCCATGGGGGGAGCATGTAGAGGATTGGAATGCTGGATTTGCCCAGGGGGGCTCCCGAAAAGACTTAAAAGCGGGTTATCATTTGATTTGGCCCAGAGACCTCTATCAGATGGCCACTGCGTTTTTAGCGATAGAGGATACAAAAACTGCGAAAGCGGCATTAGATTTTTTAAAAAACACGCAGATCCAATCTCAAGCTGGGGACTGGGAGTATGGGTTTCGCAAACATTCTAAAGAAGGCTCTTGGTTTCAAAACACATGGTTGAGTGGCGAGCCTTTTTGGGGCGGACTGCAGTTAGATCAAGTGGCCTTGCCCATTGTTTTAGCTTATCGACTTTGGAAAGCGGACGAAGTGAGTGCTTCGAGCGTTTGGGAGATGGTCAAAAAAGCCGCTGATTTTATTCAAGCCTTTGGACCTTGGACTCCTATGGAGCGGTGGGAAGAAGCTTTTGGGGCTTCTCCATCTACGATTGCCGCAGAGTTGGCTGGACTTTTTAAGGCCTCGGAGTTTGCTCAAAGTGTGGGAGATTTTGAAAGAGCCAAGCGGTATCAAGCTACAGCACAAGCGTGGAACTCAAAAGAAGGAGACAACCTCAACACGTGGACATTTACTCGTTCAGGTTCATTTCAGTTCGGTAATTATTTTATTCGGATTGCAGGAGCGGGTTCTTGGGATGAAATTTGGGATCCCAATGGAGAGTATACATTTTGGATAGGAAATGGCGGTGGAAGACATCGCGAAAAAGATATTTTAGACGGAGGTTTTTTAGAGCTGGTGCGCTTGGGTGTGCGGCCGGCACAAGATCCCTTGATCGAAGAATCTGTTTTAGTCTACGATCAGCATATTAAGGTAGATCTCAAGGGAATTGGCCCAGGATATTATCGCTATACTGGCGATCAATACAACTATGACGACACTTCGGGGAAGCAAACGCATGGTATGCTCTGGCCGCTCCTCACTGGAGAGCGAGGGCACTATGCTTTGGGTTTAGGGAAGCCGGTGGATCCTTATATTGCAGCGATGGAAAAAATGGCTACTCCTTCGCACATGCTTCCAGAGCAAGTTTGGGATGGGGGAGATTTTCAGGGGATGCCCACTGGGGCTGCAACTCCGCTGGGTTGGGCTCACGCTGAGTACATCAAATTACTGCGGTCTAAGGCAGACCAAAAAATATTTGGACAGTAGTCTGTGTGGAGTGCTATTTCGTAAGCTTTGCAGAGTGGAGAGGTGGCCGAGTGGTTGAAGGCGCACGCTTGGAAAGCGTGTTTACGGGTAACACCGTAACGAGGGTTCGAATCCCTCCTTCTCCGCCAAACGTTGAAGCATGAATCGTCACTTCTTGAGCTAAGTAACAAAAATCAAAACCAAAAGGATGTCACAATCGCAATGAGGCAGGAAGCAGCCAAGGCCCATCAGAACTAATAAGGCAACTTTTAAAAAAGCAACTTCCTTATCGCACAATAGCAGCTGTCTGCAACATAAGTCATGGTTCCGTGTGGGCTGAAAAACGATTAATTTTATTAGAAGAAGAGCAAGCAAAGCTTAAAAAACAGGAAGAAGAAAAAACTCTTGCCGCCTAAAGTCTAAACTCCCACTTCTAGCCGGGGTATTATGGGCATCTGCCAAGATAGGTCTGTCTTTTTGAACGGAACGTGCAGTTTGTATATGAATCAGTAGGTTCCTCTATCAAATTCTTGCTGGCAACGTAGAGTTTTCCGCCCGAGCAAGTTGCTAAGATCAAATCTAGCTCTTTTTAAAAGTTAATTGCAAACCGGCCACATGTAACTATTAACGACAGACGCCAGCGTTCCATCTGTATTGAAATATGCTGTCTGACATTTTTTAGCTGTCGAAAAATCCTGCGTGAGAATTTCAACCCACATCAGGTTTCCGTTTTCATACCAAGCAACCGAAGATCCGGTGCGTCGAGCCCAAATCCCTGGCTTAACTTGGGTATCAGCCTTGAGTAGCTGGACATAAGAAATTTGTCCGCTCTTGTACCAGCTCACATATGCTTCAGGCTGCACAACAATTCCAGGTGCAACTATGGAATCACGTCCAGTTTGTGTCACTCTTTGAATTTGGCCATTGGAAAACCAGACAATAGTGGCTCCAGTTTGAGCCCAAACTCCTGGCAGCACTTCACATTCGCTTGCGGTCTCTGCGACTCGATAGACATCTTCGCTTCCATTCCAAGTTCTCTCATTTTGAAATTGGCAATTAGCAATAGCCATCGCACTGGCAAAGAAGATGAAGACTGCGGTGGTCAAAAGCAAAGATATTGATTTAAGCATTGAGTATTTCTCCCTCTTTTTCAGTGAAAGTTAACCTTCTAATTCATTTTTGTCATTAAGTTTCGATGGGGAAGGAATGAAACGCTATACTATTCAATATATAAATATTGTAATTACATGTAGTTGACTTCTAAAGCGTATAGCATTAAGCTGTTTTATAAGGAGTTCACCAGTGGTAGAAAAGCCAACCCAGTACATCGTTGACCTCATCATCAATGGACACAGCATTACAACAGTTCTGATTGGCCGACATTACCTTCTCAAACATGGCTCCTATATGAATGACGCCTTGATTTTGGATTTGGTCACGGCTTTGGATGGGCACATGTTCCCAGTGGATTCGACGACGAACGGGGTTGATTATTTCGTAGCTGACGTTGAGATCGAACCGAATCGAAAGATTTATCGGATCATCTGGCTGTTCGAGGGCGAGAGTCTTGAGGTGCTCGGCGTGGTTAATGCATACCGCAGGCAAAAAAAATAGGAGATCTCCAATGAAAGAACGAAAAAGTCATTTGGAACGACTGACGACAACTCAGATTGAAAAAATTACGGCTCGTGCTGAGAAAAACCCTCACGTTATCCAGATTACTTCTCAACAGGTCAACATGCGTCTTGATGGGGAAACTCTCGTGCGCGCCAAAAAACTTGCCCAGACTCAAAGCATCCCGTATACGACTTATCTCACTCACCTTCTCAAAGAAGATATCGAACGATTGTGGAAAGTCTTCAAGAAAACCGGATGAATTTTTTGCCATTAAATCTGTACATTTGACCAATCCCCAGGGGGCTTCTCATTTTCACAATTACACTAGCCATTGGGGCTTGAGTTTCCATTGCTGATTTAAAAAGTTTTTAATCTTAACCACCGTGTCCAACAAGGACTCAAAATTCCAGATTCTGGCCATAGGTTGGATTTAAAAAATGTGATTGCCACAGTTTTTTGGCGTTATGACCTTGAGCTCCGGCTTTCGCTGACCATGTGGCCAATGCAAAATTGATCCTGTGAAATCCCATGGAGATTGGATTAAAA
>CAZBEI010000095.1:0-33106 GCA_964490895.1 uncultured Bdellovibrio sp.
TCAGAATGCCGAGGACCGGAATTGAACCGGTACGCCCGTTTCCAGGCCCAGGATTTTAAGTCCTGTGCGTCTACCAGTTTCGCCACCCCGGCATTTTTAACGCATTCACTTCGTCTTACCTTGGTTTTTTTTCGCTGCCAATTGTTTTAATGCCGCGGCAGCGCCCGAAGTATCCGAAATCACAAAAAGATGCACACCGGGCGCTCCGTAGGCTTTGAGTCGGTCTACAAACTTTAAAAATAACGTGACGCTTTTCTCTAAAGTGTCTGGGGACTCTTCGTCGGGGAGTTCTTGATAGAGGTCTGGGGGGAGCCTGACCTTGAATTTTTTGACCATTCGGTCTACTTGTTTTTTTGATTTCAGTAACCTCGTCCCCGGCAAGAGTGGGATTCGGATATTGTTTTTTAATGCGTTTTCTATAAAAACGGCATAACTCTCTGGATCAAAAAGCATATCTGTAATTCCATAATCTGCACCAGCGGCGACTTTAAGCTTTAAATAGAGAGTTTGTTCCTCAATGTCTGGATAATCTGGATACACAGCTGTCCCAATGCAAAACTGGGTAGATTCTTGTTTTACTGGGGTGGGGCCCTTAGGCCGCGAAATATAAACGCCACTATTGAGGCCTTTGATCTGTGTGATCAGTTGATGGGCGTACTGATAACCACCTTCGCGAGCTTTCCACTCATTCTCGCCTTGAGGGGGATCTCCCCTTAGGGCTAAGATATTTCTCACTCCAAAATAATGGTGGTCCATGAGGCTATTTTCTATTTCTACAGGGAGCAAATCACGACAGGTAAAATGAGCAATACAAGGTACATGGAACTGCTCTTTAATGACCTGTGCAATGGGGAGGCTCCCGCCACGAAGACTCCCGCCCGCGCCTTTAGTGACTGCCAAAAACTCCGCTCCTGCCTCAATGAGTGTTTGGATTTGTTTTAAGATGTCTATTTGTTCTGCTCCGTTGCGAGGTGGAATAATTTCAGCAGAAAGGGTAAAGCTCCCTTTCCCGAGTACTTCTGTAATTTTTACATCTGGACGGAATGGAAAAATAAACCCCATGATTTCATAACCCTAGCATGGATTTGGTATTTTATAAAAGGGGGGGTTGAATTTATATTCCAAATCCTTTAATGATTAAGTTGAGGTGCATGATTTCATGGGAGAAAAATTTGTAGTAGCCGTGATCCCAATGTCAGACACGGTGTTGTTTCCAGGGGTGACCTTGTCTTTACATGTGATGGAAAAAAGGCAGCACGAGATGTTAAAGGCGGTAGAGGCAAAGGGAATTCCGATTGCTGTTTCGCTCGTTGTCTTTAGGAATAAGGATCGCTACACATTTAATGAAATCTGCAGCACTGGGATTTTTCAGTTTGCTCAAGAGTGCCCAGACGGGCACTCCGATGTACTGATCCATGGAAAACAAAGAATTAAGCTTTGCAAGGTGATTCAATCTGACCCCTTTTATTTGATGGAAGCAGAGCCCCTTGAAACTGAAACAATGCTGGATAGCATGGTTGATAGTCCTACAGGGAGTCGCAGTTTCGAAGAGTTTCAAGCTTTGATCAAAGGCTGGATTTTTTTAAATCCAGACATCTCTGATCATTGGACTTTGTCCTTCGAACCTCTCAAGACTTTTGGCGAACTCACTGATTTCTTTGTGTATCATTTTTTGAAAAGTCCTAAAGAAAAACAAGGTTATCTCAATTGCACCAATCCCGCTGAAAGAGCAGAGAAACTCATTTTATTTTTAGAGAGGGATCTCATTCTGTTGGGGCGCAAGACCATGAACCATCGCAAATTCCAACTTCTGCATTAAATGGGTGCTACAATAGGGCCTCGATCTTTACTCTCTGGGGCTCACTTTGTTTCGAAAGTTATATTCGAAGGACTAGGACATCAATTCGAACTTAGAAGGAGTGGGGAGGCTAGTTTAGGCCTTTGGAGGTTTAAGCTTAAAAGGAAAAATACCCCTGCTTTTTTAAAACGATTGGTGATCCTACCCGGTTTTGGCGACACTCCGCTTTCTTGGTTTGGAGTTTTGTTGTTACTTAGAAAGACATTAAAAAAAGAATTTGACGAAGTGCTGGTGGTCGATTTCCCCGGTTTTAGGGGCTATCTGTCGAACAAAAAATGTATTGCTTCGGCAGATTTTTTACAGAATTTATTAAAAGACGTTTTAGATTCGCTCAAACCTCATACTTTGCTGGGACACTCTTTAGGGGGATGGCTTGCGGCTTCGTATACCATTAAGAGTATCATAAAACCTGAAAAACTCATTTTAGTGAGCCCCTCTGGAGTCTGTGGTTCTCAGCAGGAGTGGGATAGTTGGAACGCCTTATTTGAACAAGCCATGGAGGGAAAGATTAATCTCAGGAGTTTTTTATTTGCAAAAGAACCTTGGTGGCTAAAATATTTTATGTCTGAGATTTATAATTTTATGACTCGCGAAGACATCAAGCTTTTTTTGAAATCTTTTCGAGAAGATCATATCATTCAAAGTAAACTCCATGAAATTCAATCTCCGGTTGCGCTGATCTGGGGGGAGGGAGACAAGCTCATCCCTGTGGGTTGGGCAGCACATTGGGAGAAGGGGATTCAAGGTGGAATTCAAGCTTTCTACTTGCCAGAAGTAGGGCACACCCCACAAATTGAGGCGCCTTTCAAGATGGCCAAGGTGCTTAGGGGAGTTTTTACTTAAACAAACTGTACTAGCGCGTAGTTTTTTTTGCCTTTTCTTAGAACAAGAAAGTTCTGTGCAATGAGGTCTTTAGGCATGACTAAAATGTTAGGCTCTGAGACGCGTTCGTTGTTTAAATATATCCCACCAGCGGTGATTTCCTTTCGAGCCATGCCTTTGGAGGACACAAGCCCGGTTTCAATCAAAAGCTCGATAAGACCCATCCCAGACGTGAGATCAGCCAGGTTTTTTTTCATGGACGGGGTATCAGCAAAAACTTCGAGCAAAGTTTTCGCGTCAAGACTCTTAATCTCTGTGCCAAAAAGAGCTTGAGAGGCTTTTCCTACTTTCTCCAGCTCGTCTTTTCCGTGGACTAAAAGAGTGAGGGCTTCCGCTAGAGTTTTTTGAGCACTGCGTTTTTCTGGTTCTTTTTTTAGGCTCTCTTCTAATTCTGCAATTTTCTCCAAGGGTAAAAACGTGAAAAACTTTAGGAGCGTGATCACTTGCGAGTCTTCTGTCTGAATCCAAAATTGATAAAACTGATAGACAGAAGTTTTATCGCTTGAGAGCCATACGGATCCACTTTCTGTTTTTCCAAACTTGCTTCCATCTGATTTTGTGAGGAGAGGTTGCGTGAAGCCATAGGCTCCAGATTGTGATCCCATTTTTCGGATGAGCTCTAAGCCCTCTGTGATATTGCCCCACTGGTCTGATCCTCCAATTTGCAATTGGCAGTTGTATTTTTTATTGAGGATGTAAAAATCATAGGCCTGCATGAGCATGTACGAAAACTCAGTATAAGATATTCCATGTTCGCGATCTTCGAGCCGGGTGCGCACCGAATCCTTGGCCATCATATGATTGATGGTAAAGTGCTTCCCAACGTCTCTGATAAAATCAATAAAAGAAATATTTTGAAACCAATCGGCGTTGTTTAAAATCAGCGCTCGGTTGTCTCCTGTTAAATCTAAAAAGTGAGAAATAACATTCTTAATTCCCTCTCCATTTTTTTGAATGAGCTCGCCTGAGAGCAAGGTCCGTTCTTCATTTTTAAAACTGGGATCTCCCACCATTCCAGTGGCACCACCCACGACAGCAATCACAGGGTGCCCGGCCATCTGAAAACGTTTTAGAGTGAGAAGGGGGAGGAGGTGCCCAATGTGCAAAGAGTCTGATGAGGGATCAAATCCTGCATAGACACAAAGGGGTTCCCTTGAAGTAAGAGTTTCCAAATCAGGGCTTGTCACTTGTTTAATGAGTCCGCGGGCTTTTAGGTCTTGAAATAAATCAAGATTGACGTCGGGCATGGACTAAAATTCTCTTAAAATAGGGAGGAAATCAACTTTAAAAGCTCATACTCTCTCACCCTGCCTGCTGTGTAGGAGTCTGGGATACCCAAACTTTCTAAATCATTGTATTTTGCCGGATGTACAATGATTTCAGCGTGAGGGTCTCTGGATATCGAAGTATTGAAATGACCGATGCTCTCAAAATCTCTATATCTTGGATAAATGCAAGGATAAGAGCAAAAACCATTATCTTTTAGACTTTTTTTAGCTACCCAACATAAAAGCATCAAAGGGAATTTCTTTGTGAGCCACAGTCTTTTGTCGAGGGGAAGTCTCACTTGAGTGATGCCTCGTTGTTTTAAGAGTGTGGCAATATGGTTTATCAGCCCAGGCAAAAGGTGGATATGATGGTGTCCATCGATATAAGATACCTTCACTTTTAATGCTTCGAGTTGATCTAGCTGTTCCGTGAGTTCTGTTCTGATAGAGTCAAAAAAAGCCCTTTTTTTGAAAACCTGTGCCTTTATAGTTTGAAAAAAAAGGGATCTTGGAGATCCGAGCATTCTGTGGGTTAAATTAAAATGGAGTCCGAGTGTAATGTCAGGGATATCACGCAATTCTTTGAGTCTATGTTCTAAAAAAGCACCACGGCCCATGAGGGAGACTCTTTTGACCACTCCCAGGCGAGCTAGCTCTAAGATCCCATCATTAATTGCTCGTGAGAGCCCCCAGTCGTCTGCGGTGATTCGGGTGGGGAAAGTCTCGAGGGGGTGATAACCCCCTCTCGATGCTTTCCAGATCAGGAGTATAAGTCCTTTTGCTAGGAAAAAAGTCTCCTTAACTATTTTTTTCCTACTTTTTTCTCTATTTAAAAAAATTCGAACTGGAATGTCTTTTTCCAAAAGTCTCTGCTCTTTTGTAAAGATAGAAAGTTCAGTAAAAAATAAAAAACTTTTGAAAGAAAAATAAGCTAAGGCTTTGCAAGCAAGAGTGTTTTTAAAAACTAAATTTGCAGCTTGGGTGTCAGTTGTTCCGACGGGGAGGAGCCGTTTCAAAATTTTATTAAATGTCAGCCCAAGTTTGTGCCGGCTATAGATCAATGGCAAAAGTCTTACAGGGACATGAAATTCGCTTTCATCAAGCCTTCTGTTTCCACGGATGAGATCAACACTCGTTTTGAGTTCTCCTTGGAGTTCTTTCAGAGCATTTTTATAAAATATAAGATCCACTGGCTGCTTTGGATTTAAAAGAAAGAGGATTTCTCCTTTGCACTGAGAGAGTCCTTTTTGGATAGCACGGTCTAAGCAATAGGACCCAAGAGTCCATTCTACATTCGAAAGATTCCATCTTTCGAACGTAGGTTTAAAATTTTTTCCATGGCCATAAGGTGCAATGATCCATTCGAAATCTTTCGAATAGCTCAGGGTCAAAAACTGATCTAGGGCCTCTGCTTCCCTTTTCAGTAGAGGTGGGCTGAGCAGTGAGCCTTTCCAGATGGGGAGTGGGACTAATACAGAAACTTCCATTTTTTACTTTGCTCCTTTTTCGGTGCAAATATAGAGACAATCTGCAAATGGAAAACGGTGTTGTTTGAGTATACGTACGCTGAAATGGGAACTTTCAATGAGGGCTAACCATTCTTTTTCGTCTCGAAAATAAAGAGAGGCGCCAGATTTTGTAAGCCCAAAAGAGGTCATGATTTTTTCGTGTATTTTATTTAACTTTGTCAAAAGTCCTGCGTGGAGGTCGACTTCTCTGAACAAAAGCACCCCCCCTGGAGTCACAGCTTGCAGGGCAGTTTTTAGTATTTTTTCTTGCACTGCGCATGGGAAATAATGCAAGACATCAATGAGACTAATCCCTGCATAAGTTTTCTGAGGGAGTTCTAAAGAACTGAGATCACAAATTTCGAACAGGAGGTTCGAAGTTTTCTGAGAAGCCTGTCGGGCTTGCTCGATCCTCTTGGGATCGTGATCTAAGCCTTTGACTTCTCTGAGGGAAGATTCGAGTGCCAAGGTGAGAGAAAGCAGTCCATGTCCACAACCGAGGTCTAAGATTTTTCCTGCTTTGGGTAAAAGCTGAGACATTTCACTATAGGGAGTGTATCCGTGTCTTAGTGTCAAAAAAAATCGAGTTAAAAAAGGAGTAAAAGAATAATAGTTTCTAACCATAATGTCCGCTCAAGAGTTGAAAGGTGATTCGGCATAGCCAGAAAAGTGCTAAGAGAGATTCACGAAAGACTCGGACCGTGCTTTTTTCGGACTTTAAGAGCAAGTGGACTTGCAGCTCTTTCATTTTGAATCCTTGTTTTTTTGCTGTTAAAAAAAGCTCAAGATCAAAAAAAAAGCCTGGACAAGAAATATTTTCGAAGGCGTTTATGGCAAATTCACGGCTCATTGCTTTGATCCCCGCTTGGGTGTCCGTAGTATGGATGGGCAATAATAATCGTACGCATTTGTTAAATAAAAGTCCCAGGCGGTGTCGAGAGTAGGCCAGGTGCAAGAGTTTTACAGGCACTTGAAAACTGCTAAAAGGGAGCCTTCGATTTCCTGAGACGAAATCAATCCCTTCGTTTAGATAAAGAGAGGCCTTTTTAAAAAAAATAAGGTCATACGGAAGATCTGCATCTGTAAAAAAAATCCACTTGCCTTGAGACTCTAAAAAACCAGAGCGCAAGGCCGCACCTTTGCCTAGTGGGCCTCTGTGGACACACACTTTTACTGAGCTCCAACTTTCGGAGAGTTTGAGTGCAAGGGCTACAGAAGGGTCGCTTGGATTTTCTGTGGCATCTTGGGTCGGGATGAGGATGATTTCAAAAGAGCCAGGGTAGTGATGGGATAGAAATGTGTGAGCTTTGGCGAGAGTATTTTCTAAGGTGTGGCTCGAGTTTTTTGCTGGAATAAGCAGACTCACAGCTAGAGAGCCTTCGGAGTGTGCAGCCGGTTTACATGGTTTTAAAGATTTGAATGCAGTTAGAAATGTCATAGGGTAGTTTTAGGAGCGATTGTCACCCATTTCTCCGTCTGTATGCCCCACGGAGTAATAAGTAGCTTGTGGATGATGAAATACAATAGCAGAAACGGATGCCTCGGGATCCATCATAAACCCTTCGGTGAGGGTTACTCCAATGGCTTCTGGCTTGAGAAGCTGAAAAAGAAGTGTTTGATCGTCTAATTTTGGGCAGGCAGGATAACCAAAGGAATATCGCTTTCCTCTGTACTTAGCTTGGAATCTTTCCATCATTGTCATTTGAGCGGGGTCTGGGTAGCCCCAGGCATTTCGAATTTGGCAGTGTAAAAACTCTGCATAAGCCTCGGCTGTCTCTAAGGCCAATGCTTGAACAATATGGGATTTTAAGTACTGGCCTTCGTTTTTTAGTTGTTCTGAGCGTTCTCTCACGCCTTTTCCAGCAGTTACAACAAAAAGCGCTAAGTTGTCGTCTCCTTGTGGCAAGAGGTAGTCTGACAGACAAAGTCCATTTTTTTTAGGCTGTCGAGGGAATTCAAATTGGGCTATCTCTTTCTTATCGTCTGAAAAAAGACCAACTTTATTTCCGTTCCCCTGTGCTTTGAAAAACTGATAGACCGCCATGGGTTGCATGATGTCCGAGTCTCGATATTCTTTTTTAACATCTTGCACGGCTTCGAAGATCAATTGAGATTTTGGATCAGCCGTGCCTGTTTCTAATGCTCGTACTGCACTTCCTTTGAGGCCTAGGTGTCTTCCGTAGAGCATGAGGGGGTTGATGTATTTCCAAATGAGGTCTCTCGAGGTTGTTCTGAACAGATGACGCTCAAAATCCGGTGGTTTTGGGACTTCGTTTGAGAGAGAGATCTGGGTTGAGCGTGTGTTTGGGCTATCTCCGGAGTCCAAATGATTTGGTTTAGATTGACTGGCTAAATTTTTTTCTCTTTTTTCCTTTAGATCGGATTTTAGTTTTTCAAAACTTTTTGGATCCATTATGATCTTGGCAAGGTCTAGCCCTTTCATTGCGTCTTTTGCATAGGCTACAGTGCCCGTGTATGCTTTCGAAATTTGTTTGAGAACAAAGTTTTCTGTCAAAGCAGCTCCTCCAACTAAAATGGGTGTGGCTATCTCTGCTTTCGAGAAGTCCTCAGCAGTGAGGACCATTTGCTGGGCGGATTTTACGAGTAACCCAGACAGCCCTACAATGTCAGGACGATGTGTCCGGATAGCTTGGATGAGTTGTTCTGGGGGGACTTTGATCCCTAAGTTAATGACCTGAAAGCCATTGTTAGATAAAATGATTTCTACTAGATTTTTTCCGATGTCGTGGACATCTCCTTTTACAGTGGCCAAGATGACTTTTCCTCGGTGTGAGGACTCTGTCTTTTCCATAAAGGGCTCCAAATGTGAGACAGCGGCTTTCATGACTTCGGCAGACTGTAAGACCTCTGCCACGATGAGTTGATTTAGATTAAAAAGGCGTCCGACTTCGTCCATCCCCTTCATGAGCGGGCCATTAATGATCTCAAGTGGTTTCATGGTTTTTTTGAGGGTGTCTAAATCTGGAACCAAGCCCTCTTTAGAGCCCTCTAAGATATACTGTGGTAGCCTTTCGAGAAGCGGGAGTTTTTGTTTTTCCTCTTTTTTTACTGGTTTTTTTTGCCTAAAGTGATTGGCAAAAGTAGTGACAGGGTCAGCACCATGATTAAAGAGAAGATTTTCTGCCAAGGTTTTCTCAATCTCAGAAATTTGAGTATAGCGAACCAGTTTTTCCGAATTGACAATAGCCAGATCTAATCCTGCCTGGACACAGTGATATAAAAAAACAGAATTTAAAACTTCCCTGCCTTCGGAGGGAAGACCGAAACTCACATTAGAAATTCCCAGAACAGTTTTCGTCATCGGAAAACGGGCCTTAATGAGTTTGATCCCTTCTATTGTTTCTCGGGCAGAGCCTACGTACTGAGCGTCTCCAGTTCCGCATGGAAAAACTAAAGGATCCCAATAAATATCTTGGGGCAGGACTTTGTATTTTTGAGTGAGTAATTCAAACGAACGTTCCGCAATGGAGAGCTTTCGTTCGCGGGTCACGCCCATGCCTTGGATAGGGTCTTCGTCAATGGTGCCAACCACGATTGCTGCGCCAAAACGTTTAGCCAAGGGGATGACTTTTTTGAAGCGTTCTTCGCCTTCTTCTAGGTTGATGGAGTTGATGAGGGCTTTGCCCTGACAGTAGGTGAGAGCTGATTCGATGACCTTATCGTCTGTCGAGTCGATCATAATTGGGGTTTTGATTTGTCGGATGGCTTTTTCAAGATAACTTCGCATATCCTCTAGCTCATCTCGATCCGGATTGGCAAGACAGACATCTACAATCTGGGCCCCGTTTTTTATTTGGGCTCGAGCTACTTCAGAAGCTTCCTCAAATTTTCCATCACAAATCAGAGTCTTAAATTTTTTGCTTCCTATGACATTGCATCTTTCACCAACGAGAATGGGCCGAAGGTCTTCGGTTATTTCAAGGTAGTCTATTCCAGATAGAGTAGATTTTGAATCAGGTCGAGCCTGTCGTGGCTTTTGGTTTTGAACAAGGTTACACATCGCTTCGATGTGCTTAGGGGTGGTACCGCAACAGCCCCCGATCAGGTTAAGCCAGCCGCTTTGAATAAAGCGCGATAAAATATGGGTCACCATTATAGGAGTCTCAAGATAGTGTCCATTTTCGTCTGGGAGCCCCGCGTTAGGAACGCAGGCCAATGGAAAAGGCGAAAGTTTTGAAAGGGTCCTAATGGGATCTGTCATAAACTCAGGCCCTGTTGCACAATTGAGACCGACATAGAGGAGATCCAGATGTTGAATGGAGGTCAACCAAGCTTCGGGAGTTTGCCCGGCAAGCATGGTGCCCGTGGGTTCTATGGTCCCGGAAACTGCAATGGGGATAGCTGCTTTTTTTTCTACAAACAACTCCTCCATGGCAATGAGTGCGGCTTTAATATTACGAGTGTCTTGGCAAGTTTCTAATAATAAATAGTCGACTCCACCTTCAAAAAGAGCTTTTGCCTGTTCATAAAAGTGTTTTTTGAGTTCTTCAAAATGAATACCCCCTGTCACAGAAATGGCTTTAGTTGTGGGGCCCATGGCTCCTGCGACAAATCTTGGTTTGAGATCAGTCGAATACTTGAGAGCAAGTTGTTTTGCTAAGGTGGCTGCTTTAAAATTGATTTCATATGTTTTTGGACTGAGGTTATATTCCGCAAGAACGAGGGGTGTTGCTCCAAAGGTATTGGTCTCTAAAATATCACAACCTGCTTTTAGGTAACTTTCGTGAATTTCACAGATTACCTCGGGGTGTGTCAAAATTAAAATCTCATTGCATCCTTCGTACTCAGCTCCCCCAAAGTCTTTTGCTGTTAGATTTTTATTTTGAATGGCTGTTCCCATGGCTCCATCGAGAACAAGGATGAATTCTTTCATTCTTTCTTTAATTTTTTGAGTTCGCCCAGATTGGTCCATTTTATACTTTAATAGCCTGACCTCGTGGAACTTGCAAAGAATAACATTCTTCCTGCATATGCAGGACAATCTTTGACAGACCCTTAATTTTGTTTAAAATTAATAAAACGTCTTCTATGATGGAGGGTGTATGTTTAATATCCTCCATTTCACTATTTTTAATTTAATTTTATCGTTTTACCCCCTGAGTAAGACCCTGGCGGTCAACTGGAGTAGTCTTTCTGATATTTCTCCTACAGAGCTTGTTTTTTTATCTCTTTATTTTTTATTTGTGTTTTGTATCAATGAGTTTATTTTCCTGATGAGGGGTTCTCATCGGTTTGGTTTGCTTTTTCATTCCTGCATTGTTCTTCTTTTCTCTTGGGAGGTTATCCTTTTATTCTTACCTGATGTCTATTGGGTGGGCATCGGATTTGCGGGATTTTTATCATTGATTTTTTATTGCATTTATCACCTTTCAAAAAAAGAAAAAGGGGATCAAGTTATTTATAAGACTCTTTTGGTGATCGGAATTCTCCCTTTTTTGCAGCTTTTTTTTAGTCAGGGGTATAGCTATTTGACTGAGCCGGCAACGAAAAAAATAGAGCCTTTTTTTCTTGAGGACTTAGCACACCTATCTATCCAGAAAAATATTAAAAGTAATCCACATGTTTATTTTTTACTTTTTGACACCATGTCTGACTTTGATTCGTTTCTGACAAATGTGGCTCCTCCTCCTCAGGTCTTGCAGTTGCAAGAGACATTTTCAAATTTTAAAAAGGAGATGCTTGACCTTGGGCTCCTGGAAATCCCCCATTCTTGGAGTAATTATGGAAGAACAATCCCATCCATGCCCTCTTTTTTTAACTTCAGCTATGTCACTGAGTCTGCAATAAAATCCATCCCGCCAAGCGATTATTACGGCTTTAAAACAAGTTGGATGCTAAAGTTTTTGAAAGAACTAGATTTTTCTGTGGTTACAAAAACCTATAAAAACAGATGCCCAAAGGTTTTTGATCACTGTTTTAAATTTCCAGAAAATCCTGGGCTGACAGCGCTTATTTTTTCGTCAACGCCAGTTTTTAGTCTTTTGAGTCGGTTTGAAAGATTTTTTTTATCTCACTTTTCTGTCAGTATCATGAAAAAAATAATTCCAAATCTTTCGAGCCATAAGCTCAAAGAAGTGCGGAACTTTAATGCTTATATAAAAAATAAAAAAATAAAAAAACAACCCGAATTCACTTATGTGCATTTTCAGGGACCTCACCCTATTAATTATTTTAATGAAAACTGCGAACCCATTACAATGGGGGTAAGCCGACAAACTTCGGGTGAAGAATATTTTTCGGAAGATTTTAATCTAAACAATTATGCTAAAGAATACCTCTGTTTCTTGAAAAAAATTCGGCAAGTAGTAAGCACGATTTTAGAAGTAGACCCCCATGCGTGGTTCCTCGTGATGGCTGATCATGGAGTAGGGGTACAGCAGTATGGAACTTATTCTTCTGACCCATGGGATCAGAGAAGGTTGGATGCTACATTCAAAACTTTGGCGTTTACTAAGCTCCCAAAAGAATGTGCCGATAAAATGGTAAAAACTAAAACCCACGTCAATAAAAGCAGAGTATTGATGAATTGTATTTTAGGAAGAGACTTGCTTGGACCATTGCCAGACAAAATTTCGGCTCTAACTTTTGCTCTATTCAAGGAGTTTAATCTCAATCAACAAGGGCTGTATCAAGAATCAGGAGGTCCAACTGAAAATGGCAAATAATATTGTTTTACTCTCGATTGTCTTTATTTTGTTTTGTCCGGCTTCTGCATTTGCCTATTTGGATCCAGGCACCGGGAGCTACTTGCTGCAAATTTTTCTGGGTCTTTTCTTTGGTGCTTTTTTTGCCATTAAACTTTATTGGAGAAAGATAAAGAATTTTTTTATAGAGAAGTTTTCTAAAAATAAACGATGAAATTACCTGAATCTATTCCCAGTTCTTTTCGGGATCCCAGTGGTTTTTTGTTCAAAGATGACGGCATTTTGTATCGTCATATCGGCCACTCGTACAGGGATCATTATGAATATCTGATGCATTCTGGACTTTACAAAATATTGATTGAAAAAAAATTACTCATTGCACATGCAGAAGTTGCTTTAGAATATAAAAGTTCTTTTAAAGTTATTCGCCCTCAAAAAATTCCTTTTATTTCTTACCCCTATGAGTGGTGTTTTAGTCAACTAAAAACGGCTGCTCAAACCACCTTAGAAATTCAGAAACTGGCTATAGAACAGGGTATGTCGTTAAAAGATGCGAGCGGTTTTAATATTCAATTTTGTGGATCCCAGCCTCTGCTGATTGATACGTTGTCATTCGAAAGGTATAAAGAAAATCAGCCTTGGGTTGCGTATCGTCAATTTTGCCAACATTTTTTAGCTCCGCTCAGTCTCATGGCTAAAAAAGATATCCGACTAGACCAACTCCTTCGAATTTATCTCGACGGAATCCCACTGGACTTGGCAAGTCGTCTGTTGCCTTGGAGTTCTTATTTTTCTCCTGGCTTGATGATCCACATTCACGTCCATGCCAAAACCCAAGCTCATTTTTCTGCTCAGTCATCGCCCATAAAAAACACAACTCGGAAATTTTCTAAATTGTCTATGTTAGGTCTCGTAGATCAACTGATGGGTTGCGTTAATGCGCTCAAGCTCCCTACACAAAAAACAGAGTGGGGGGCTTATTATGAAAACACCAATTACTCGGGAAAAGCATTTGAGGAAAAAAAATCCAAAGTAGAACAGTTTTTAAAACAAGTTCGGCCCAAAACGGCGTGGGACTTGGGTGCCAATACTGGAGTTTTTAGCAAACTTGCTGTTTCTGAGGGTGCCTATACTGTTTCTTTCGACAATGACCCTTTGGCAATAGAAAAAAACTACCTCTTGTCGCGCACTCAAAATGAAACACAACTATTGCCACTTCTTTTAGATTTAACAAATCCCAGTCCTGGGCTGGGGTGGTCCAATACTGAGCGGGATTCTCTCATGGAGCGTGGACCCGTGGATGTTGTCATGGCTTTAGCTCTGATCCATCATTTGGCGATTTCTAACAATTTGCCATTGGAAAAAATCGCTGGGTTTTTTAAAAAAATGACAAAACACCTCGTCATTGAATTTGTGCCAAAATCGGATTCTCAAGTAAAACGCCTCCTCTCTACGAGAGAAGATATTTTTGAAAATTACACACGCGAAGGATTCGAAAAAGCATTTCTGACTTATTTTAAAATTCAGGCAGCCCTGCCCCTTGTTGAGAGCGAACGTGTTTTGTATCTCATGAGCGCTCTTTAGAGCGCCTTTTCTGTTTGAGGCTTAAAAAGAATTGAACTCCATAGTCCTTGGCTGACCAAAGGCTGATGGCTAAAGAAAGATAAATGAGCAATGTCCCGATTTCAAAAAGGGGGATACCAAAGAGGCCTTGTTTGACCATTAGAAAAGGGATAGCCACCATCTGAGTGATGGTTTTCCATTTGGCTGTTGTAGAGGCGGGGATAATCACTCCCTCGGCGCTGGCGAGTGCGCGCAGCCCCGTGATTGCAAGTTCCCTACAAATGAGCAAAATTACAATAACGGGATGAATGCGTCCTAACTCTAATAGCATCACTAAAGCGGAAATTACCAAAAACTTATCCGCAAGAGGGTCTAACAATTTCCCATAAATAGTGACAGATTTTTGACTGCGAGCCAAGTAGCCATCAAAATAATCCGTAATACTAGCAATGCCAAAGAAAATAGCAGAGATCAGATCCCAAGTGGGGCTTTTTATGAATAAAAGCCCTACTACGATAGGAGCAAAGCCAATTCGGGTCAGGGTCAGTAGATTAGGAGTGTTATTGAAAATAAGGTCTTTGTCAGACTCCATGGCTTTTTTATACTTGAGTGGGCTATGAAAAACCATTTAAAGTTAATGAGATGAAGAAAATAGAATGGGTCTTACTCTTATTGCTCTTTTTATCGAAGGCCTTGGGGGCAGGAAGCCAACCCCCTGTTATTCAAACGCTTTTAAAACCTGCCGTCTATCAAGAGGTTTTGAAAGAACGAGGGGTAAAAGCCTATGCCTCATTGGACGGCAACAAGTATTCATTTTATGCCTCTATGTTGGTGCACCGAAGCTTGAAAGTGACAAGAGCAGTTTTGACAAACTATAAACTCTACTCAGAGATGGTACCTTATATTGATCGAACTGAATATTCTGAAAAAACTCACGTTTTAGAGATTCAAGGTGGGATTTGGAATTTTAAGCTCGTCTCCTCTGTTTTATTTCAAGAACAGGGAGAAAAGTGGATTCACTTTAAAATCATCAAAGGACATTTCTTAGGACTCAGTGGTAATCTTTATTTTGAAAACCTAGGAGAAAAGGGTACTCTTGTTTACATGGATGGGTTCATTTTGGGTGAAAAATGGCCCCCCCGATTTATTATGGAAAGAGGAGCTGAAATTGTTTTTCAGTTTACTGGGACTAAAATGCGTTCTTATATTGAATCAAAAAGATGAACTCTAGAAGAAAATTTCCCAGACTGACTCCTACTTCTGCGCAGTTCAAGCACCAAGAATCTGGAAAAATTTATTCAACTTTAGACCTTTCTGCTGAGGGCTTGGCGCTTCTGATTTTAGATTCCAAAGACTTTATTTTTTTTACCCTAGGAGCCTCTCTCGAGGGGACACTCAATCTCAAAAGAGAAAAGCACGCTGTCACACTCAAAGTTTGTTCTATTGGCAAGGAACGAATTGGTTGTATTTTTGTTACGTTGGAACAATCCCTGAGAATCAAAATCCAGCAGCTTTTAGATCCAGAAAAACTGGCGCAAGAGTTAAAAATATTTCCATCCCTTCCTTTGGACCAAGTTTGGTACCATGGATCCTATGGCACAGATTTGTTTTTTATAAGGGGTGGTGACGAAGGATTTCAGAGTTTTATTTTTTACATTTTAGGAAGTTTTATAGGATGGGATACAGGCAAGGGACTACGGACGGGCGAAGTCGCCTATTTAGATGAAAAATGCGAAGAAAAAGGTATTTTTCGATACGAAACTCTTGAACTTAAGCAGGATTCAGAAAAAAGTTCCATCAAATTAGGGATTGCAAAAACACTTGTTTTAAGTTCTAAACTACCTCAAGAGTTAAAACAGTGGTGCATTGAGCGCCTCGAGGAGTAATTATGGACCGCAATTTTGCACTAGAATTTGTACGGGTAACAGAGGCCGCAGCGCTCGCCAGTAGCCGATGGATGGGCCGTGGAGAAGAAAAATCCGCAGATCATGCCGCAGTCGAAGCAATGAGGAAGATGCTCAATTCGATCCAATTTGATGGAACAGTGGTCATTGGAGAAGGCGAAAGAGACGAAGCTCCCATGCTTTTTATTGGCGAAAAAGTAGGAAAAGGCACAGGCCATCGTTTAGATTTAGCCCTTGATCCTCTCGAAGGTACAACGATTTGTGCAAGGGGCGGAACCAATGCTTTGTCCGTAATCGCCATTGCAGAGGAGGGCAACTTTTTGCATGCTCCAGATGTCTATATGGAAAAAATCGCAGTAGGCGGAGAAGCCAAAGGCGCAATTGATTTATCTTTGAGTCCCATAGAGAATTTAAGGAATATTGCAAAAGTTAAAAAATGCCAAGTCCAAGACTTAACGGTCATTATTTTAGACCGCCCCAGACACAAAGATCTCATTGACGAAGTGCGCAGCAGTGGCGCCAGAATTTGGCTGATTGGAGATGGGGATGTCTCAGCAGCAATCGCTACCTGCAAAGCAGACAGTGGAGTCGATGTTTTAATGGGGATAGGGGGAGCTCCAGAGGGAGTGATTGCAGCTGCGGCGCTCAGGTGCAAGGGAGGAGATTTTCAGGGCCGTTTAGTTTTTAGTAAAGAGAGCGAAAAAGAAAGAGCTTTAAAAATGGGAATCAATGACCTCCATAAGATTTATAAAATTGAGGAGCTGGCAAAAGGAAATGTGATGTTTTGTGCCACCGGAGTGACCGCAGGAACTTTTTTAAATGGAGTTCGCTTTTTTAGCGGAGGGGCTAAAACCCATTCGGTCGTGATGCGTTCAGAGACGGGGACGGTAAGGTATATCGAAGCAGAACACCATTTTGACAAAAAACCAGGAGTATAAGTATGGCTAAAGCTGAAATCAAAGAAATATTAAAAGTCAGCAAGAAAGCCCTTTTTAAAGCGATCACTTCGTACGAAAACTACCCCCAGTTTGTAGAAGGATGTAAGTCTGTAGAAGTCACCCGAATGGCCGGTGGCCAAGTTCAGGTCAAATATCGTGTATCGATTATGAAGGAAGTTTCCTATACTTTAGCACTCCAAGAAGACTTTGAAAGTGGCATTGTAAGTTGGGAACTCATCGATGGAGATGCTTTTAAAAAAAATAGTGGGGCTTGGAAATTAAAAGAACTGACTGCGAATGAGACGGAGACGACTTATTCTATTGAAGTAGAGTTTAAGGTTGCGGTGCCCGGATTTATTTTAAATAGATTGGTCAAAGGCAGTCTGCCCACTGTAATGAAAAATTTTGAAGAGCAAGCCAAGAGGTCACTATGAGCGAAGATTTGCAATCCAAAGCTGCCGAATTGGTCAAAAAAGTTTTGACGGTTGGAATTGGAGCAGCTTTTTTGACCGAAGAGAGCCTCCGTTCTATGATTTCCGAATTTAAACTTCCCAAGGAGTTATTGACTGGGTTATTAGAGTCTGCAAATAAAACAAAGAATGATTTTTTTCAGAAACTGTCTTCGGATGTCATCGAGAGAGTGACCCTAAAATTTGATGTTAAAAAATTGATGGAAGAAATTTTAGCCAAACATGAACTAGATTTTCAGATAAAAGTCAGATTTAACCCAAAAACTAAGCTCTAAAGGTGGCCACCGTAGATAAGAACCAGCTCCTTAAAGATATCTGTGTCTATTTTATGCTCCAGGTTATCTTTCATGAACTCAAAAGCTTCAAAAATTGTTTTAGCTTTTGAGTAAGTGCGATCTGTCGTCAGTGCATTAAAAATATCACTAATGCACACAATCTTCGAAAAAATGTCTATTTGCGCTTCTTTGAGTCCTTGAGGGTAGCCTGTTCCATTGCGACTTTCGTGATGCTCCAAAATAGCTCGCTTTGCTCTAAAGCTAATCTTTGGGTTTTCTTTTACAATATTATAGCCTTCTCTAGAGTGTTGCCTCATCTCCTCCCATTCAAGATCTGTCAGGGGTCCCGTTTTATTAATAACTTCCTTTCGAATTCTAACTTTTCCAATGTCATGGAGCAGTCCTGCCAATCCTAGATCATGGAGATCTGCTTCTTTTTCCAAACCTACTTTTTTCCCTAAAATAATAGAGTTAACTGCCGTTCCAACAGAGTGTTGCAAGGTGTAGGGATCATGGCTCGAAAGACGCATCAAGAGCAAATAAGCTTTTGGGTCTTTCATCATGACATAGACAAAAGACCTCACTACTTTGATACTTTTGTTGATGTTCTCAGGAGAGGGGTTTGTGAAAAGATTTTCGACCACTTTGATGGCACTGCGTCTTAAGATTTCAGCTCTTTTTTCTGCCGGCAAGGCATTGGATGCGTCATTGGGTTTGACGATGATTCCTTCGACATGTTTTTGAATAGGTTCTAAGTGTTCTTCTTTGACCCAAATAAAATCATGCAAACTCAGGACTAAAGGCGAATAGGATTCTTGTGCAGGTTTTAAGATCTCAAACCTATCCCCTTTCAAAATATAAAAAGGGATACTCGGGAGTGAAGGCATGTAGACATCCACTTTCTCTATAAAAATCGAGGTTGGAATTTCTACATGCTTCTCTTTACGCCTCAGGGTGTCCGAATAGACATCTTCGAGCGCTTCTACAAAACCTTTTTTAAGTGCCATTTTGGTATTTTACAGCATGCGCAGTATCTCTCAACTAAGAATATCCAACTGTCTACTTTTTAGGCAGGGCCAAGAAGATGCCAAATGGCCCTGCCTTTTGTAACTCTTTGAAATTAGTAATTAATTTTAATTTAAGAATGGAGTAAAAAAAATTAAAATCTGGCACCAGAATTGCTTTACTTAGAGGGAGGTAACGGCTGAACCAGTAGGTTCAGCAAAGTAGGTCGTGAGAGGAGTGATCTATGTCAGCATCTCGGGATAAAAATCAGAAGTTTACATTTCTTTATTCGAATCTTTATCAGATTTACAAAAATGAAAAATCTGAAGTCTTTGATAAAGAGGTGCCCTCTACACCTTTGGGTATGCACAGTAACAATAGAGTTTTAAAGGCAGAAGATCTCAACAGCAATCCATCTTTTCCTATTAAAGTGACAAATTTCAGACCTCTAGAGTTATCCCGCACTGTCTTATCCAGAGTCTCTGACCCCGTGCAGAACCTAAAGAAAAATATACAGGAACTCTCTGAATTGCATTCACGTCTAAAGTTTATGCTGAAAGAGTTAGAAGATCTGATCAAAGAATAACTACTTTGTTTACGTCAGAGGTTTGTCATTCTTTGCAGGCATACTTAGGGTGTCAGCTCGTGGTAAATGATCTGGAAAATTCGGCTTTTGGTACTTAGCTTTTTCAATCTCAGGCTTACGATAAGGCTCATAGGGATGATTTTTTCCTATTTTTGGAATCCTCACAACCAACTGTTCCCCCTCGAAACTTCGTGTGAGCGCTTTTCCGTCTACGGGAGTCCCTAACGGTAGGCTTTCGCTAAAGGACTGATAAGAAGCTGTCGAGATTTCATGATTCGGAGAAAGCTCTAACTTTTCCTCATTTCTCCTTCGTCCTGAAATCACCACTTGATTCCCTCGAATCGCAATCGAAAGATGCTCCCTCTCATGCTCTGGAATGTTTGCTCTCAAAACATAAGTGTCTTCGTTTTCCTCAAGTCCAATATTGAGGTGGATCAGCTTATAAAAAGGGTCACTCTGTCTGTTCGCATAAGCTTCTAGCTTTTCCGAATGATCCTGTCTGAGTTGTGCCAACGTTTGAGTTGCTTGATTTTCGAGGTTTATTAAGGCTATGTTTTGATTTTGGAGTGTTTCTTGATATTTTTCCTGAAATTTTTGATCTGCTTGCTCAGATGCTGTCAAAGCATTAGTTTTCATGTCTTGATATTGTTTTTGTGAGTTCTCATGGAGAGTCAAATATTTTTCCTCCATGTCTTTTTGGTTCTGATTTAAATTGCGTTCGTTTTCAGTATGAGTGAGTTCGAATTCTCCAAAGTGCCTTTTTTGTTCAAATTGAGATGAGTTTGCCAGGTTTTTTTTAAGTTCTTCTAGTTCTTGATCTCCTTTTCTCTGTGTGGAAAGAAACTGGTCTTTGTAATAATTTTGAGCTCGCGCAATATCGTGATCTCCTTCGCGCTTGAGTCGATTTAATTCAGCTTGTTGTTTGTTTTGTAGTTCTCTTAATTCTTCGTTCCCTTTATTTTTTTGGGTTTCTAAAGTTCCTTGAGATCGAGCTTCTTCGTCTGCACTTTGTCTATAATAGGTTTCTCTTTTCATTTCTGATTGTCTTTGTAAATCGCGCTCCATTTCTTCTGACTGTCTTGTGGACAGTTGAATTCGATCTAAGGCTTCTTCTTGTTCAGTGGATTTTTTTAATTCGGGTTTAGGTGGAGATTGTTTTTGATGTTGAATTACGAGAGGTCTTATTTTGCTCAAATTAACTGAGGAAATATCACTCATGAGTTTTTTCCTTAACGCGTTGAATTGTATTATTTCTCTACAATTCTCTCTACTTACTTTAGTTTAACTGATCTTTAGGTTTTTACAACACAGAGCGTGTTTGACTCTGCGCACTTTTCACCGTTACAATAAGAAGATGAGCAAGCTCTTCTCAAAGAAGGGACAAGAGCGTCGAAAAAAGCCAAGGAGTGGCAAAAGCACCACCAAAGGGCTCTCTGACCCCATCTGTTTATTTTGTGAAAAAACTTTAGGGAAAAAGGAGAAAGCCCTTTTTGTGGAGGAGGAAATCGGGAGAATTTTTTGTTCCGAAGATTGCATCACAGATTACTTTACTCCAGAAGTAGAAATATTAGAAAAAGAGTATAAAACCACTCTCAAAAGTGACGATTTGGTTGGAATCGAAAAGGAAAAACTAGCTCATCTGCGGTGGCTCACCCTTCAGGAACCAGGCGAGACATGGAGGCAAAAAACACCTTCTGGAGACCTTCGTTACACGTTGATTTCTGAGTTTCAGCCCATCGACAAACCCATCTGGTACATCTGTATTTGCTTGTTTCTAAGGGGAGAGCCTAGTTTTCTTTATTTGGCTTTTCCGACCAAAAACCCTTCGCTTGTGGATCAGTACCGTAGGGGAGAGCAGATCAAGACAACACATTCTAAAAAGGCTCAGGATGTTCCACAAGATCGACTGGCAGAGAGTTGGACACAGGAAGAAACCGACCGGGCGAGGTTTTTACAAGACCGGAAAAAAGACGATATCCCTATTGAGGAGTTTGGGCTCTACGATGCCTGTTTTGACGAAACCCTCGAAAACCCAGACGAAGTGTGGGCCATCGAAAAAGATCTAAAACATAAAAAGAAAACGTATCACTTTATTCGGTTTTATCCGGATGATCACCCCTCAGGTATGTGGTTTATCATCCTTGCTAAAGAAACAGAGGATGAAGACGAGATTGAAATTTTAGAGGCCTTTCCAACACGGGACGCAACAGTGGTTGAGTACTTTAGAAGAGGCAACCAGGAAGTGGGAATCCAAGATAGTCCAAACACCAGTCGAATGGTGCACTAGTTACTTAAACTTCCCAAATGAAAAAGGTGGGCATGGTTTTGTTTTGTCGTTTATGCAAAGAAGCATTTTGTTCAGATAATGAAACTCTACAATCATCACTGCGTTAAAATCGGAAACTTTAAAATGCATTTTAAAGCCATCTTTGCTGACATGAATACGCTCATAGGCAAAAGATTTTTTTTCAATGTCAGGTTTGAGCAAAATATTATCTGCGTCAACGTACTGAACTGGAAAAATACAGACGTCATTTAATTTCTCGTTTTCACTGGTCTCTCCATGAAAAAGCAAATCATTTAATGAAGACACATGGTAGCAAGCTTTGTATTTGCCACTTCCGTCCATTTCTTCGTCAAAGTGAGGGAGTACGTTGGCTTCGGCCGGGCAAACAAACTCATTTTCAACTTGCTCTAACCTCACAGGATCCAATTGAGTTGGAGAGTTTGGAAAAGAGTCTTTCGAAAGCGCAGGTGGGCGTCTACCCAGCTCGGCAGGTCCGCAGCCTGCCAAAACAGCTGCAAGAGCTGGGATGATGAGAAATAATATTTTTTTAAATGCGCTCACTTTTACTCCTTGCTTAATACACTGCTTAATACACTTACAGATAGAGTAAGCAAAACTTGTGCCGATAAAATACCCTGTAAAATTAAGGGGATAAGTTTTAGAAACTGTAGAAGAATCAGTCAGTTGTCGAGTTGTGAGGGTTTTTTGGAGAAGGATTTAAAAATCAAGCAGAGCCCCACCAGGAGCGAAAAATACTTAAACCAATCCCCCCAGGCAAGCATCAGTGTAAAGAGGGGCGGTAGGATGGGCACCTTTAAATTTAAAATTTCTTCTTTATTTAAAGAAGACGGGTGTTGAATGCTCCCATCTGGCAAAATAAGGGCCGAAACACCAGTATTTGTGGAGCGGACTTGAGGTGTTCTGCTCTCAATGCTCCTAAAGGCAGACAGGGCCAAGTGCATGTAGGGTTCTCCCTCAGGGCCAAACCAGGAGTCATTGGTGACATTGAGAATCACTTGGGAGCCCATTCGAACGGCGTCTAAAATAAAAGAGGGGAAAAGTGCTTCGTAGCAAATAATGGGGCTTATTTTAATCTCTCTGGGATTGAGTTTAACAGAGTAAACTTTAGGCCCTTGGCCGCGGCCAAAGTTTCCAACCTGTGGAAAGCTTGTTTTTAAAAAAGAAATCCAATCAGCTCCAGGGATGTACTCCCCAAAAAGAAGCAAAATACTTTTGTGATAAATTTGTAAATCACTTTCTTTTGTAAAGGGAGACAAGATAAAAAAAGAGTTATAGTCTTTACCCTTAAAAGTGTCATAACCTCCAAAAAGCAAGGGGATGTTTTGTTCGCGCACAAAATCAGTGAGAGCCAGGTCTCTGTTTTTTTCGGTGAGGGTCTCTGGATTACGAAAGGTAGAAGGGTAGGAGGTCTCAGGCCAAACTAAAACATCGGGTTTGGGTGTGAGTTTTAGGGCCTGATATGACAGTTGATAGTAAGCATTGAGGACTTTTTCTGCAGCTCCGGTCACACCACTTTCTGCAGCGACCTTGTCAAAATCTCCAATGTTGGCTTGGATGACCCCGATCTGTACATGCTCTTTATTTTCTTTTAGAATTTTCTGTATTTGTTCATTCCGAAAATACCCATACGTTGTATTTAGGCTTAAAAAAAGAAGAGCAGGAAGCATGGCAAGGGCATTTTTTTTGCTCCAAAAAGGTTTTTCCAGGAGGATTAAAAAAAGAGAAAAATTGATCAAAAAAATAATAAAGGTGAGCAAACCCACTCCGCCTAGATCTGCAGCTTGTCTCTGAAGTGATGAAAGATAGAGGGCGTGGCCCAGAGTGTCTAAAAATAGTTTTGGTAAAAATGAATCGAGACCTACGTATACAAAAGAGAACAAGAAAATGAGAGCATATTTTTGAATGAGGGTCGAAGGTGTTTTTTTGTTAAAACGATAAAACAATAAAGCAAACATAGGAAATTGAGGCTGATTAAAGGTCGAGAATAAGAGCAGGCCTAAAACATTAAGGGGTAGGGGCACATTGCCATATTCGCGAAGAGCGTAGGCCACCCAATAAAAACATCCAAGCGACATAAAAAAACTAAGCCAGATGCCTTCGATGAGCGCACTTTTGTAAGAGTTCACTTTTTTTAAAGAAAAAAACCAAGGGATCAAAGCAAACCATGTCAAAAACGAAAAGCTCCATGGCGGAAAAGAAAAAACAAGGAGTGCTGCACTTAAAATAGTTGTTTTATTTGGAGGTTTCACTCCCTCCTATTTTACCACTGTTTTTCAGGAGTTTCCAAAAACTTATCCAAACCCTTATCTAAACCCATATAAAGAGAAATCGGTTTTTTCGCAACGAGTGACGAAGGCTCATGGATCCAGTCTTTTTTCTTAAGCTGCATCAGTGCCAAATAAGCATTGACTCTGCCGCTGGTGGTTATTTTATCATTGAGCTGTGAAAAATGATCGACAGAGTTCATGATGATTTTTTTAACTTGGTATGGAGTGAGACTGGGATTATGCGCCAATAAAAGGGCGGCAAGTCCTGTCACAAATGCAGTGGCCTGAGAGGTCCCACTCATGTATCCATAACGTCCCTCATTGAGGGTACTATAAATATTTTCTCCAGGTGCAGCTACATCGATTGTGTTTTTACCCCAATTCGAAGAACTCAGTAAGTTATTATGAATGTCTGTGGCTGCAACTGAAATCATATTCCCCAAATGATAAGAAGCGGGAAAATAGGCATTGCTTTTTTGATCTACGTTTTGATGTTCGTTTCCGGCAGCACAGATAAAAATAATTCCGTTTTCGGCAGCTTTTTTAATGGCTAAGTATTCTTCGTGAGAATATTCAGGCCCTCCACCACTATAATTAATGATTCGGGCTCCATGGTCGATCGCATAATGAAGTGCTTTGATCGTATTTTTGAGATTTACTGCGCCCGAGTTTGTATCTGAGTAATATTTTACGGCCATGATAGATACACGATGAGCGACACCACTGACGCCTGTTCTAGGATTAGCTACCGCTCCTATGATCCCAGAGACATGCGTGCCATGTCCATGTTCGTCTTTTGGGTTTGGGGTGTTATTGACAAAGTTCCAACCAAATTCGATTTTTCCCTTAGGATAAGTTTTTGGATTTTTCCAAATATTTTTCTCTAAGTCCTTGTGCTTTGAGTCTATGCCTGTATCGACAACAGCAACCACTACATCTCGAGAACCTTCTTCTATTTTCCAAGCGTCCACAGCTTGAATGTGCGAATTAAAGCTACTGTTGGTTAGGCCCCAATTTTTATATGAGGGAAGTCCAGCTGTCGTTCTATAAATTTCTGGTGCAAATGAAAAACTCAGAACAAGAATACTCAAACAGGTCACTTGCAAAACGACTAATATTTTTTGTTTTAAACTCCACATAAACCACTCAACTTCAGCTCCACTTGTGTCTCTTTTGAGACAGAGTCATCGCTGACACACTATGAAGCAAGAGCCGTGCCTAAGGGTCTTAAAAAATTCTTCTAAACACCTTAAAAAAAACCCTTTTGTTTGAGGAAGTTATATACCTTAAAATGGGGCTACCAATTAATTAAAGTAATATTATTTATAAAACTGACTAAAAACGAGACACCTGTTAGATCCTTTTCCGTTTTTTCCGATAATAGATTGTGCGCTTATTTGTTTGGGGTATGTTATTCCTCATTTTAGAATTACCGATTTATGCTCAAGATTTAAGTTTTAAAATGGCATTTGATCTTCTCAACAGTCTTCCCTCCGGGCATGTATTGATTCGCAAATTAAGGATTAAACTCAATTTAAAAAGATCCAATGAAATTTTGAATTATCTATACTGGGATGAGGTTTCTAAAACGAATGCTGTTTTAGCTCGCTCCTTAGACTTGCTGTCTGGCAAGGAAACTCGAAAAAAAACGCTGATGATTTATTTAAGAAGAAAACAATCCATCATCAATCTAACATTAGATTTGGCACACGAATTTACTCATGCTTCTGGGCAAGATATGCTAGATCCCTATGATCCCAATTTGACTTTAGGAAAGTACGTGCTCTTTTCTGTCGAAGGAAGGGGAGGCGAATTAGAGGCCTTGACGGAGGAGTGTCAAGTAGCCCTTGAACTAAAAAATATTTATGGTTTTAAATTTAAGCGATGCGAAAAATACATTGATCCTTCTCTTCAGAGGGTTTCTATCCAGGAGATAAAATTGGATTTTTACAAGGTGGGTGGAGAAAAGCAAAAATTACTCCAACTTTTGGGGGAGGAGGTGGCATATTTTCCGTTTTTAAGTAGCGAAGAACCGATGCTTATTTCTGCCACCGGGAATGCGCCATACCCTGTGGCTCTATCTCACGAATATATTGATTTAAACAAAAGTGCTTGTAACAATACCCTCAAAAGGCTTAAAAATCTGGGTAAAAATCAAGGAAAAACACTCCAATCGGCACAAAGCTTTATCCACCAAAGATGCCCTGTGCTATAGAGACTCCAAAGTGGAAGATCTTGGAAAAATTAAATTTTACCTAGAAAAGGCAATTCGCTTAGCAAGCTCCTTTAGGGGTGCGACGAGCCCGAATCCCCCTGTCGGAGCTGTGGGTTTAGACTCTGATGGCATGGAGTTGGCTATCGCTTGCCACGAAAAAGCTGGAGAGGCCCACGCGGAGGTAAAGGTGATTGAGCAGTGTCAGTCAAGAGGCTTGGCAAGTCGACTTCACACGTTGATTGTCACGCTTGAGCCTTGCAACCATCTTGGAAAAACGCCTCCCTGCACAGACATACTCTTAAAATCGGCGATCAAAAAAGTTATTATTGGATCTCGAGATCCAAACCCAAAGGTCCAAGGTGGAGGCTTAGAAAAGTTGAAAGCGGGTGGCATAGATGTGAGAGAGGGGGTCTTACAAGTGGAGTGTGATAAACTCATTGCACCTTTTAAAAAGTGGATCACGCAGGGAATCCCTTGGGTTACCTTAAAAACAGCCCACAATCTTGATGGAAACATGATCCCACCACAGGGTTCAAAAACTTTTACTTCTCAGAGCTCTCTCCTCTTGTCCCATGAATTGAGAAAGCGCGCTGATGCAATAGTGACAGGAAGTGAGACTGTTTTAAAAGATTTTCCAGAGTTTACCGTCAGAAATGTCCCCGATCACCCAGATAAAAAACGCTATCTTTGTGTTTTAGACCGTCGAAAGAGAGTGCCTGAGGAGTGGTTTGAAAAAAAAACCCTTCAAGGATTCGAGGTGATGAGAGGGCATGATTTTTTGGATGCGCTTCAGTTTTTAGGATCCCAAGGGTGTCTGGAAGTATTGATCGAAGCAGGTCCCACTTTAACTCAGTTCATTTTAGACCAGGGATATTGGGATGAGCACTACAGGATCCAAGTCCAAAAGGGTCTAGAAGACCAGGTTGAAAATTTTCTAAAAATAGTGTAACAAAGAGAGCACTATGTTTAGTGGGATTGTCGAAAAAACTGCTCCGGTGACAGCGCTCAATTTAACAAAAGAAGGCGGGACTTTTTCAATTCCAACAGGTTTTAAAGATCTCAACCCAGGCGAAAGCATCAGCGTGAGTGGTGTTTGTTTGACTGTGGTCGAGTCAACCGATAGTGGAGACGCCCTTTTTTACATCAGTAAAGAGACGCTTTCTAAAACAACTTTTTTGGAATTAAAGATCAATCATCTTGTAAATTTAGAAAGAGCTTTAATGCCTCGTTCTAGGCTTTCGGGGCACTTTGTTCAGGGGCATGTGGATGGGATAGGTATTTGCGAGAAAGTGACCCCCCAGGGCGAAAGTTTTGAATTACAAATCAGCTTGCCCGATCAGCTCCTTCCGTACTGTGTTTCTAAAGGTTCTATTGCAATAAACGGTGTGAGTCTGACGCTCAACCAGATTCTAATGAACACTTGTTTTGTCAATCTGATCCCATTTACTTGGAAACATACTCAGTTTTCCCAGCTCCGCGAAGGAGATGGGGTTCATATTGAAGTCGATCTTTTAGCCAAATATGTGGAGAATTTATGCAAACCATACCTCAAGCAATAGAACAACTCAAATCAGGTCAAATGGTCATCTTAGTAGATGATGAGGATCGTGAAAACGAGGGAGACTTAGTTTTATCTGCAGAATTTGTCTCAGCTCAAGCTATTAATTTTATGATCACACATGCCCGTGGCCTGGTTTGTCTGGCTTTGGATGGTGTACGAGTGGACGAACTGGGTCTCCCGATGATGACACAAGTGAATCAGAGTCAACGCCAAACTGCATTTACTCTTTCGATTGAGGCAAAAGAAGGGGTTGAGACAGGGATTTCTGCTCGAGACCGGGCTCACACGATTCGCACTGCAATCGACCCAAAAACAACTCAAAAAGACCTTGTTTCACCCGGCCATGTTTTTCCGCTTCGAGCTTTAGATGGAGGAGTCTTAGTTCGTGCAGGGCACACAGAGGGCTCTGTAGATTTAGCTCGTCTGTCTGGCCTAAAGCCTGCAGCCGTCATTTGCGAAATCATGAACGAAGATGGAACAATGGCAAGGCTTTCTGATTTAAAAAAGTTTTCAGAAAAACATGGAATTCCAATTGTCACGATCAAAGACTTGATTAGTTTTCGGATGGAGAAAGAGTCCTTAATTGCAGAGATTGCTCAATCAAATTTTCCATGTGAATTTGCCAAGGGAAATGGATCCGAATTTAAACTCCATGCTTTTCGAAATATCTTAGACGGCACAGAACATTTAGCATTGGTCAAAGGAGTTCTGAAAGATCCTGTTTTAGTTCGAGTGCATTCGGAATGTGTCACAGGAGATGCGCTTGGAAGTCTTCGTTGTGATTGCGGAATACAACTGCGGATGGCCCTTTCTCAAATTGCGGCCCATGGAAGTGGAGTATTAGTATACATGAGAAGACATGAGGGAAGGGGCATAGGGCTCGCCAATAAAATCAGGGCCTATGAGCTTCAGGACCAGGGATTAGATACGGTAGAGGCCAATCGGCACTTGGGATTTAAGGCAGACTTAAGGCACTATGGGCTTGGAGCGCAAATTTTGAGGCACTTAGGTGTTCGTGAGATGAAACTCCTCACCAATAATCCCAAGAAAGTAGTGGGATTAGAAGGCTATGGGTTAAAAATTATAGAACAACTCAAAATTGAAGTAGAGCCCAATGCCCACAATCGCAATTATTTAAAAACAAAAAAAGAAAAAATGGGACATCAGTTGGAGTTGTAACTGTATAGGAGGCAACACTGCACCTGTCCTACGCGGCTTTAAATAGATTTATTTTTTTCTTGTGTTTTTTTTGAGCCCACCACAAATCATAGTTACATTGCAAATTAAGCCAAAGCTGTGCAGAAGTCCCAAAAGCATCAGCAAGTGAGAGAGCAATTTCTGAAGTAATCCCTCGCTTGCCAGTCACTAGCTCATTTACTTTGGCGTGGGTCCAGCTCAGATGTTTTGCAAGTGCTGTTTGAGTGAGTGCCAACGGTTTTAAATACTCTTCTTGTAAGATCTCACCTGGGTGAGTGGGGACTCTATGTTTAGGTAACATGCTTAGGCTACTCCATTTCTAATGATAATCGATAATTTCAACATCGTCTGCTTCACCATTAAACCACCTGAAAATAATTCTCCACTGGCTATTAATCCGAACACTATAAAACCCACTCAAATCTCCTTTTAAAAGCTCTAACCTGTTTCCAGGAGGGATGTTTAAGTCTCCTAAGTAGTGTGCGGCACTGAGTAAATCTAAAAGTCTTCTGGCTTTTTGTATTAATTCGCTAGGCAACTTCCGAGAAGCTTTTGAGTTTACTCCATTGTAGATGTCCAAAGTTGTTTTGCCTTTGATGGACTTAATCATCTAGTGAACTATTATATCATATACCAGTATACAGTAAAGTAAATTTTTATGTCTTTAAAAAGATTAAAAACTAACTCAAACTGTGTTATTGGTCTCTCTCAATGAAGAAAAAAATAGCCATAGTTTTTAGCCCCTATTATGAAAAAGTTGTCACAGGATTAAAATCAGGCGCACTCAAATACCTGAAAGAAAAAAAGATAGACGAAAAAGACATTGATTTTTTTTGTGCCCCCGGAGCGTTTGAGATCCCACTTCTTTCGAAAAAAACCGCCCAAACAAAATCCTATGCAGGAGTGATTTGTTTGGGGTGTGTGACAAAAGGAGAAACCGCTCATTTTGAGTACATTAGCCAAGCAGTGACCACTGGGCTCATGCAGGCGATGCTTGAGGTAGAAGTTCCTATGGCTTACGGAATTTTGACGACCTATACAGAAGAGCAAGCCCTCGCTAGAAGCCAAAAAGACGCTCACAACAAGGGCTACGAGGCGGCTCGCGCGTGTTTGGCGATGGTGGAAACTTTGAACTCAATGGGTAAAACCTCAAATTGACTATTGCATGAGAGTGTGATTATTTTTTAAGATGCAACTCATTGAGTGTGTCCCTAATTTTTCTGAGGGGAGAGACACGCAAAAAATCAAAAAAATTTCAGACGCCATCGAAAGCAGCCCAGGGATTAGACTCCTCAGTGTTGAGCCAGGTGTGGACACCCACAGAACGGTGATGACTTTCTTGGGTTCACCAGAGGCAGTGGCACAAGCTGCTTTTCAAGCCATCAAAAAAGCCTCAGAGCTCATCGATATGTCTAAGCACACGGGCACTCACCCCCGCATTGGAGCTACTGATGTTTGCCCGTTTGTGCCTGTAGAGGGTGTGGGGATGGCAGAATGTATCGAAGTGGCAAAGAAAGTGGGAAAAAGAGTTGGCGAAGAATTAAAAATCCCTGTTTTCTTGTACGAAGAAGCAGCTACCACTGGAAACCGAAAAAACTTAGCTGATATTCGCAAGGGTGAATACGAAGGCCTTGCTGAAAAATTAAAACTTCCCGAATGGAAGCCTGACTTTGGACCTGCAGAATTTTGTTCGAAATCCGGCGCCACTGTCATTGGAGCACGCGAATTTCTCATTGCCTACAACATCACTCTCAATACCTCTAACCTCCACTATGCAACAGACATTGCCTATGAACTGCGAGAAAAAGGCCGAGTGGCACGAGTGGGAAATATCCATCCTTTTTATTTTAAGGGGGAGAAGCTCATTTCTGATGGTCAAAATGTTTATAAACCTGGAAAATTTAAGCACTGCAAGGCCATCGGTTGGTATGTGGGCGAATACAAAAGGGCTCAAATCTCAATCAATTTGACTCATTTTAAGATCACCCCACCCCATCTTGTATTAGAAGAGGCCCGTAGACTTGCGGATGAGCGAGGGCTTATAGTTACAGGAAGCGAAATCGTGGGACTGATTCCATACGCCGCACTTTTAGAGGCTGGAAAATATTACCTCCAAAAGCAAAATGGATCTACTGGAGTTCCGGTGAGAGATATTTTAAACACAGCTGTCTTTTCAATGGGTTTAAATGATACCACTCCATTTGAGCTGGAAAGAAAGGTGATTGGGATGCCTGAAATAAAAGAGAACGCACTGGTTAAGATGAAAGTTTCTGATTTTGCAGATGAGGTTTCACGAAACTCACCTGCTCCAGGTGGAGGCTCAATTGCAGCATTAGCGGGTTCTTTAGGAGCTGCTTTGGCTGCGATGGTTGCTAATTTAAGCTTTGGGAAAGAAAATAAAGGAAAAGACCAAATCCTATCTAGCCTAGCAGAAAGAGCACAAAAATTAAAAGACGAGCTATTGGTATTAGTGGACAAAGATACCGAGGCTTTTCAGGATTACTTAGTGGCCCTGAGATTGCCCCAAAATAATCCTGAGGAAATAAAACTCAGAGAAGAAAAAGCCCAGTCTGGGCTAAAGAAAGCCGCCGAAGTTCCATGGAAAACAGCTCAAATGAGTTTCCAAACGATGGAGCTCGCCTCAGTGGTTTTAAAATTGGGGAATAAAAATTCACTCACCGATGCGGCCACAGGAGTACAGATGGGATACTCTGGAGTCAGGTCAGGAATCTGGAATGTGCTGTTCAATCTTAAAAATATTAAAGACCTGGCTTATAAAGCAGAGATGCAAAAAAATTCTGCAGAGTTGCTTGCAAAGGCTCGGGATCTTTTAGAAAATACAGAGAAACAAGTGGACGAGTTGATGCAGACATGAATGCGAGGAGGGGGACTCGGCTACTTCACTCAGTCGCTTCACGCTCCTTCGTTGCGTAGCCTCACCTCGCTAGCCTTTTTCTCGCCTCCGGCTCGCAAAGGGTGCTTTAGCACCCACGGCTAGCTCGCTTCGAGTCCCCCTTGAGACTTCGTATAGGATATTTGATTATGCTTAGGCTTAGACTCATTTTATATTTTGAGAGAATGCGAGGAGGGGGACTCGAACCCCCACAGCTTTCGCCATACGCACCTCAAGCGTACGTGTCTACCAAGTTCCACCATCCTCGCGTGTGATGATTTAGTTTTGCTATATCGATTTTTGTGTCACCTTTCAAGAAGAAGCGGTTACTTCGCCTGGAGAAGTGCACACTTCTATATTTGTACTTATATTGTCAAGTATAAGAACCGTTTCTCCCTGGCTTTAATCCCATTTTAATTTTAAAATTATTAAAAATAGAGGTAATAACGTATGAAAAAAATCCTGATACTTATGATTCTTTATGGGATAACTCCGTCATCTATGGCTGCAAATAAAATCCCTTTGGTCCAAAAAAATCTAAATAAGGCACAAACTGAAACAAAAACTCCTTCTTTAGTCAAAGAAAGCTCTCATGTCGTTGCCATCACGTTCCGCGCTGGGCTTTTTGGCTTTTTAGGTCACGAACATGCTGTTTTAGCTCAAGACTTGAAAACAAACCTCCAATATGACCCCAAGGATTTAAAAAACTCCTCGATTGAAATTATTATTCCCGCAAAATCCCTTATCGTGGATACAAAAGAGGCAAGACAAAAAGGGGGGCTTGACTCCAAAGGCCCTGGCGAGTCCGATGTCATCGAAATTCAAAATAAAATGATGGGCCCAGACGTCTTAGATTCAGAGAAATTTAAAACCATTGAATTCAAATCCACTCAAATCAAAGAGGGCTCTAGTGATTCTCTAGTAGTCAAAGGTGATTTTTTATTACATGGGAAAAAAAATACGGTCGAATTCCCAGTCAAAGTGACCCATCCATCAGAACACACTGTAAACTACACAGGTGTGTTTAAGTTTAACCAAACAGAATATGGCATGAAGCCTGTCTCCGTAGCCGGAGTGATCAATGTCAAAGACGAAATGGAAATTCGCTTTCAAATTAGCCTAGCATCCGGGACATAAGAAACTCCCAAGACCTAGCACAAGCAATTGGTTAAGTTCTAGTCAACTGATAAGGCAAACGACATTTTTTTGCAAGCAGTTCATCTCGCAAGACATTTTTTAAAAAACTACGGCGGCCATTCAGGGGTGGGCCAGTTATTTTGAAATAAAATATAAAGAAACTCTTGGATGTTTTTCTGGAAGTATCTTTTAATACCCACAAGATCTCTCCCCCACTCCACAATTCGAGACCAAGCGAGATCATCCCAAAAGCGTTTTAGAGCAGGCTGCCCCTTCTTTGCTCCTGTCATCAGTCGGGCAATGAGGCCTGCGACTTCTCGTAAAAAGCGTCTAAGGGCAAGGCGAGCTGGGAAAATGCGCCTTGATTTCGTTTGGATCAAAAAATGCAAGTGATTTCCGACGCATACAAACTCTCTCAGCGTAATGCCGTGACGTTTTGCCGCACGAAACACAATCATCCGTATGATACGAGAACGTGAGGGATGAAGCATGGATCCCTTTCCCACTGCTCCACTCGATCGCATCGTAATGTGCAGTTGTTTATTAGGATCAAACGGGCGTGCTTCTTTTCTTTTACGTGTTTTAGAATGCGCCTCTCCACCGTGT
>CAZBEI010000096.1:0-15569 GCA_964490895.1 uncultured Bdellovibrio sp.
AGGCTAAAATATTGATCCATAGTGGATCATATATAAAATGATCCATAGTGGATCATATATAAAATGATCCATAGTGGATCATATATAAAATGATCCATAGTGGATCATATATAAAATGATCCATAGTGGATCATATATAAAAGGATCAACACAGGGTAAGAACTTGATACAAAAAATCATTACATTTGTTTGGCCATTTGTTTGGCCATTTATTCGGACATTTGTTTGTCTATTGATCTGCATATTTGCTTTGGGCTGTGCCTCAACAACGAAAAAAACAACTCCAGAGCTCTCTCAACTCCAAGGCAAAAAAGTCGCCCTTGTAGAAATAGAGGGAGAACCCGGATCTAAAGCCATTGTCGAGGTTGCGCTCATCAATCAACTGCTACAGAGAGGGACTTTTACCATTGCCTCTAAACAAGAGGTCGAAAAAGCAAGAGCATCCCATGAAATCAATCCGCTCAATTGGAGGGCCGTTGCAAAAAAGGCAGGAGCAGACTATGCCCTTCGTGCCAAAATTTTAGAGTTTGACGCTGACACTCACGAAGGCTACTCCGAAGAAGAAGTCGAAGACAGCCAGCTCGCCAAAGAACGGGGTGACGATGGGAAAACAAAACGGATTTATAAAGTCAAGTCCATGGAAGGCAAAGTCAAAGTAGAGCTTGAGTTTACTTCGCTCACAGACAATGACAATCGCTCTGGGATTGCCTCCTCCAGCGAAAAACTAGTGGAAGAAGAAAAAGATGGAGCCATCCATTTCCCACCGAAAATGCGCTTTCTGGAAAAACTCACGAACACTGCCTTTCACCGATTTTTTGAGGAAAATCAGTAAAAACGATGTGACCCACCATAGTTGACATTGAATATATTTTTTGATATCATGATATCATGTCGGTGATATCAAAAAAACAGTATATTATTCGAGGAATTCAAAAATCTATAGATCTCGAGATTCGAAAAAAAGCAAAAAATCAGGAAAAAAGTATCAACAAAGTATTGCTGGAGCTGATCTCTTCGGGCTTAGGGTTAACCCTAGAGAAGCCTATTTATCATGATCTGGACTTTCTCATTGGAACAATGACAAAGGCGGAGTCAAAAGAGCTTCGAAAAAATATCCAAGAGCAAAATCGAGTTGATCTTAAGGAATGGAAGTAAAAATGCAAGTTGCTATCGATACCAATGCCTATAGTTTTTTTGCCTCCGGAGAAAAAAAAACAGTACAAGTTTTTCAGTCTGCCACTGAAATTTTTATTCCGGTTCCAGTTTTAGCAGAGCTTCGCTATGGTTTCATAAAGGGAGAAAAGCAAACTCAAAATGAAAGATTTTTAACAAAATTTTTAGATTCCCCAAGAGTTCAAACGCTTCACTGCGACGAACAGACAACCCATTTTTATGCACAACTAAAATTACAACTTGTAAAACAGGGAACGCCTATTTCTACCAATGACGTTTGGATTGCAGCGCTGGTGATTCAGCATGGGCTTAAACTTTACACCTTTGACCAGGACTTTGCTCATTTGCCGCAGTTGTCCAGAGTGGGTTAGAACAGCCTACAGCACCCCTAAACCATATTTTGCATCCAAATAGAGCTCCATGCTATGTCGGTCGCTGTCAGAGAGCTCGGCATTAAAAATAAGGATTTCGGCAATATCTCCATTGAGGTATTCGGTGTTATTTACATTGCGTTTGCCAATAATGAGCTGCGACCCTGTCCCTGTCTTTACTTTTCCAGAAACTTTTTCGCTCCCATTGATTCGAACGCTCCCTGTAGTTCCAGTGCGATCTAAATAAAGAATATTGAAATTTGTCGTATTAAAACTCGGACTGACAACCGAGGTCCCTTTCCATTCGTAGGTATTCGAATTTTTTGACAATACCCATTCGCAATTACTCCCACAATCCGGCTCAATCAAGTGCATGTCTGAATTTGTCAGAACCCTTTCGGCCACTACAAACAGGCTAAATGAGCTTGGAATCCCTGTGTTTGTAATGGATAGGACATTGGCTACTCCATTAAATCGGACCACAGGAAGTCCTCCTAGAATTTTTAATTTAAATATAGGCTGTTTAATTAAACTAAATTGCCCGGCATCATTGCCTAATTTCGAAGAATCAAGCCACTTCGCAACCGGATCTCCATCAAAAAGCGCAAGGCTGTCTGCCTTAAGCCAAACTTTAATCCCAATGCTCAATTCGGCAGGCAATTTGACATAGCGAAATTTTCCACCTGAACTAGTTTGCGTATCAGCATTGGTGACTGTAATAGTTTCTCCAGACACAACGCTTTCCAAATGAGGACTCGTCACGCAACTCAAACTGGAAGAAGAAATCACGTTTACGCCCTCGCAAGAAGCGCCTCCAATACTGAGCATTACCCCCGGCCTAAAACCGGCTCCGGCCAAGACAACAGAAGTCCCCCCATTCAAACTTCCCCAAGAAGGCACGATAGAACTGATTGTGGGCATGTCTTGATAGGCAAAACCAGCAGGCAATTTCCCAGACTGGCTGTCAAAATTTGTCACATCCACAGCCACCACTGCTTGAGAGTGCGCTGTGGTGACACATCGAATGGATTGGGGCGAATTCACAATAAGACCGACACATGCCGATCCTCCCAAAGTCACTACGGCTCCACTTAAAAAACCTGTGCCCTCTATGACAACAGGGGTTCCCCCAATAGAAAACCCACTTTGTGGAGTAATTTTATTGACTGAGGGAGCTTCCTGATAAGAATAGCCGGCGAGATATACCCCAGCCTGGTTGTCCTCGTTGGTAATGACAATATCTACCACGGCTTTGGCATGTGCTGGAGTCATGCAGGTAAGTGTACTTTCGGATTGTACATTTACAGTCACACAAGGAGCATCGCCCAAGGAAACACTCGCCCCAGGCAAAAACCCAACTCCATGGACCGTCAGTAAAGTTTTACCAGTGATCGCTCCGCCCAGAGGAGTGACTTTTATAATGCTAGGGGCATCTTGATAGGCAAAAGAAATAGAATCTAGAGATGCTACACTCTCTGGATTTACAACACGGAGCGCTACTTTGCCTGCAGCATGTGGAGGCGTCAAACAACTGAGCTGCTGGGGTTTGAGCCCAACAGTATTTCTACATTCATTTTGTTCAAAAAAAACTTTGGCACCAGGCTGGATATTGTTTCCAGAAATTAAAACGGGGGTGCCCCCTTTGGGGTTGCCTGTGGTGGGCTGGACATCCGTAACAATGGCTGGCAGCCGTTTAGGATCTACTTTAGCATCTTTCAAAGAAGTGTTTTTATCACACCCCAAGTTTAAAAAAACAATAGAAGACAAAATAAGTAAAGAAATAGAATACTTCCGCATCATGTGCCCCAATGGCTTATCGGAAAGTTCGCGTTAATTTTTAAAATATAAATGACCCTAACTCACCCGCAAAGCAGCCGATGCTAGGTTTTTGCTCTATTTTGGTACCGGTACAAGAAACTGGATTTTAAAGTCAGGATCTAAACCTTCTTGACCCAGCCTCTTTAAGCATTGAGCATCCAGCATCCAACGCTGTTCACCGTCACTTATTTCTACATCAGTTGTGTAATCAGTCGCTCCATTTCGACGAATTAAGCTTATGAATTCTTTAGCAGAATACTGACGAGACAAGCCAATTAAAAATTTCACCGCAGCAATGACATCAGGACTCTTAACTTTATCTCTTCCAGCAAACCCAATGTGCCAACTGGATATGGCATCTAGATTTGGTTGATTTAAATATTTTTTCGCCTCATCTCTTATAACAGAGTCGCTATCTTTTAGTTTACTTTCAAAAATTCTTTTTCTTTCTATTTGATTTGTTTCAATATCTACAAAAAGACGAAGCGCCACTCTTCTTAGGAATTCGGATGGACTAGAAAGATTTTCAATAATCACTTTTTTGAGCTTTATTGGATCATATTTCATTTCAAAAAGCTTTCCGAGGGCATAACTTTGAACCTGCTCAGCAGGGTCTTCCTTAATCACTGCTAACAATGTTTCTATAATCTGAACTTCTAGCTGAGGATCAGAAATCTCTTTAGATAATTTTACTAAAAACTCAATGGCCATATTTCTGACAGTAGAAAAATACATATTAGAAACCGATTCTGATCCAGACACTAATCCTGATTCTTTTTCTTTTTTATCCTTAATTTTTTCAAACAGAACCTCCATTAGTTTTTTGACAAGGGCTGTATTTTTCTCGGACTCAAACTCAGTAAACATTTTAGGTTCTATATTCAATAAAGATTCAATTGCTTTTGCCCTAACGCTAGAATCTTTATGTTTTATATCGAGCATAGCCTTTCTAATAATCGTCTTCAATTCTGCTCCTGGTATTTGTGCATCGTTTATTTTGGCTTTTTTTCTCCCACACACCCTCTGCCTCAAAAATGTATCAGCCTGTTCTTTTGTAAATGCTCTGCCCAAATCCTCACCATTTGGACCTTTTCGATTTGGATCGATTAAAGTTTCTAGTTTTGTTCTCAAATCGTCTGTAGATGCTAGGTGAGCAAGCCACAGTCGATTGGCTCGCTCAGATGAAATAGAAAGAGGGTTTACCCTCAAAAGAAGCGCGACCATTTCTACTGTGAGCACTTTGGCCCGAATAGTAAGGTGGTCTATTTTTTCAGGGTTCCTTGTATTGTCTAATTTTTCTTCGATCCGATCTCTTTCATCAAGTCTTATCTGTAAATGTTCTTGGCTTTCCATTTCAAAGTGGTAAAGGTTCATTTCACTGTCAGATCCTGGGGGAAATTTTGCTCCAATAATTATTCTTCTTCCATCAATTGTCTTAGCATGAGCTTCGATGACCAAATTTTCATTTCGTTCTGCTGTTGCCACTCGATTTGCACGGAATATAAGTTTAATAAATACATTACTGATTTCATCCTGACTATAAAGTGAGTTGTCTTTCTCTGAGCTATCCGATCGCCTCGAGGGACCTGCTGGGCCGTGTTGATGATACATCCTATACAGATGTTCGAATTTTACTTTTATTGGCTTATGACCTGTATTAAAATAACTAACAATTAAGTATTTCACTCCTTTTGCATCTACCTCTAATTTAAAATAACGATAATCATTCGGTGTGATAAAGTTTTTTAAAAGATCAACACTTGCATCAGGGTTCCTTACAATTGCCTGGAGCAGATGTTTAAATGTTTCAATACCAGGGAACTTCCAAACTTGCTCTGTATAGGGACTCCATATGTGTTCCCCTGTCCCACACACTCCATTTCTTAAACTTTTGTTTGCCTCTTCTTCAGAAAAAGCACCTTCAAGCTCTTTTCCTGTCATTGGATCTTTGATTTTTTCTTCTGTTAACCAGCGACGTTTTTCTGCAATTTGTTCTTTGGTAAACTTTCCTCTTTCCCCAGGAACTTGTGTATGAGCTAGCCAAAGGCGTCTTACTTCGTCTGGTTTGTATTGGGCTGGATCTCTCCCTTTTACGAAAGCATCTAACTTAACTGTAAGTGAAATGGCTAATTCTTCTAGAGTTTTGATTCGATCAGGAATTTTCTCGGCATTGAGAAGAGTTTCGACCCCATCTCTTGCTTCTAATAATTTCACCTTTCCTTCTACGTTTTCTAAGGCCCTTAAAAAATCAGGATGATTTTGGTTCAAATACTGTCCAAACTGAGGAAATAATACTCCTGTCATTAAGAGTAAAAAATTAATTCTGACTAAGGCATTTTTTGAGCGAATAATATTGGGATCATTTAATTCATCTGTCCAACGGCCAATAAGGCCTTTGACTAATCCAGCCACTCCGGATGGGCCACCCCAAAGCTTAAAAGATTGAAGAGGCTTTGCTTTTTCTATAATGGCTTTGATTTCAGAAATGTCTTTGAGCGACTTCTCAATCGCCGCTTCATTTTCTTTTAAAATTCTTGTCCTCTCTTCTTCCGAAAGTGACTTACCTCCATCAGAAAAGAGCGCTGAAAGGATCGTATTATTATTGCGAGTTTTATAAACCCTGAACAATACCTCTAGCTCACCCAGTCCTAATGTTTTTCCACTGGGATCTGCCTTTAACTTTAGGGTGGCTTGATTTAGTCGTACACTTTCTTCTGTAGATAGCCCTTTAATTCTCTGATTTACTAAAATACCTTTTCCAAACTTCGCTGCAGTATGAACTAAAAACCCAATATCAATAGCAGCATTTATTGCGGTTTCGATCGTTTCTTGTTCATTTCGCCTTAGCTCTTTTTGATCCTCCTCTGAAATTTGATCTGTTTTTGGATCTTTATATTTTTTATAAATCTTTGCTCTGTCTTCGCGAAGCTTTGAAAGATGATAAATCCCTGTCCCAGCACCAATGGCAATATTGCTATTAAAATATAAACTCTGTAAACGAGCAAAAGGCCCTAAAGCGACCATGATCCATGTGCCCTTGGGGTCACCAAATAGGCCTTCTGCCTCCTTGGCTAAACGTGTTTTAATATGACTCGATAAACTTCCTTCTTTATATATTGAATCCAAAACAATACCAGCTGTCGCTTTTCCTCCCCCAAGAAGAAGCATCGTGCCCACAAGTCCTGGATTTGTGAGTGTAAGGATTGCAAGTGCTGGTGCGGAGATTTTAAAATTATCAACTTGTTCTGATATTTTTTTTTGTGCCATATCTAGGTGTAGGTATCCAAGATGTGTGGTTGACTGCAATTCTTGGATTGAATTTTTTAATATTTCTGGAGGAATACCAAGCCTGACAAGTTCTACGAATGAACTTTGTATTTTTTTATAAGATTCATTTTGTTTTTCTGTGTCTTGTTCTATTTTATCAGATGCAGTTATTCCATATGACACTAAAAGTCTAAAAAGATCCCCTCGAACAACTGTTTTTCCTGTTTCTTTGTTATAGTGGATGCACGCAGCTTTAAAGGCATTTAATTTTGTATCGAGAGCTGTGCTATAGGTCTTTTGGGTATAGACTAAAAACTTCCCTTTTCCGTCCAAAGAGGGTGGCAGTAAAACTGTCCCATCTGGAAAAAAAAGAGGGACTGATCGATCTTTATTTAATAAAGCTTCTACTGTTTTTTTTGAAGTTACTCGTTCAAAAGCTTGTTTTACTCTGTCCTCTTTAAAGTCTTCTAGGGACCAAAAAACTCCGTTTCCATCTCCATGAATATTTTGGTCATTCGATACATCACCCATCCATTCATGGCCCATTTGAGAAAAATCAAGCTCATAGGCCTGGCCCACTTTTTTGACTGTGGCACCAAATTTTTCGACTATATTAAAATCTTCTCGAAGATTTTGTCCCAATAGTTCAATGTACTCTATGGGTCTGACTGGTACAAAAACATCTTGAATATTGATTTGTTTGGCATGGAGGTCATCAAAAATAGTTTTGATTCTTCCATCGGCTGCCAACAGATCACGAATCGACGGATAGTTTTTTTTAGCCTGAAAAGCCAAACTGATAAAAAACTGATGTGTCCTTGCATCTGTGGCTTTTTTGATGAAATACCAGGCATTTTTCCGATCTTCACTCCACCTTTTATAAAGCTCAATATCTTTTTGAGGTAGCGAAATAGCACTATTTTCAGTAATCTCGATTTCAGGAGCATGGGATCCCAGCGATAGGCGCAATAAAGACAGCCATTCTAATTTTCCTATCTCTCCAGTAAAATACCGCTCATTGGCCTGAGTGGCAATTTCAAGTGATTCTGCCAAACTCGGCTCTTGAGCAAGGCTAATGTCTTCTGGTTTTATTAAGAGAGAGGGTGCTTCAGCGCTTTCTTTTAGCCATTCTGTCGGGCTATGTTCTTCTTCTTTTTTAGTAAATATATGTTCATGTAATTTTAGTAAAAACTGTTTGTCTTCTGTGGGATAATCACCGCAGAGACTTTTAATAGTTCCACTTTCTATGAAATTTAGTTTTATTCCAAAAAGTTCAAGTTGACTTTTAATGGCATTGATTTTAGAAAGTTTTTGAAAATGTTGGTATCGAAAAGTGGACAGCTCATTTAATACACTTGATCCCACCATAAGAGAAGGCCCGTTTACTGCTTCTGGCGGAGGGAGGTTGGGGCTTAGCGCCCGTACTATTTGGTTGGGATTAAAACTGGGTCGACCATCCCCATCAGTAAAGGGCCTTTGCGAAGTTTGATTTTGGATCAGCTGCCAAAACAAAATTTGCTCAGGTGTTAAATTGTATTTCTTAGAAACATCCAATAGTGACTTTGAAGCATCAAGAGCTATATTTGACAAATTTTGCACTAACTCAGTAGTAATTATTTTATAATTTTCTTGTGTAATAGTAACTGACTTTGCGTTTTCTTTATTGGGCTCATATTGAATGAAGTCTCCATACGTATTGAAAAAAAAACCTGCTAGAGGATTGGTATTAAATTTCTCTATTGGAATTTCAACTCTTAATCCAGGATGACCATTGCCGTTCTGAAAAACCTTAAATGGAATTTCACGAAAATAGGGATGAGAACCACCTATCATCTCCCTACAACCTTCGAGTAAACCCACAGTGCGTATAGGCTCAGGCCCTATCACTTGAACTGCACGGTTTCCAGTGCGACTACTTCCTTGTCCCGGTGTAGGCAAAAAAGTCAGTTGATTATTTTGCCTAAAATCTATGATAGGTAATAATTTTTCAGGTCCTTTTCTTTGAGCTTTTACATCCTCATTAAGTCGATCTCTTTCTGCCAATTTTGCTTTGTAGTTTTCCTCTACATCCTTAGGAATAGGGGCTCCCCCATTTCCATAAAGAGTTGAAACCCTAAATAAATAATCATTGAGATCACCAATATTCTGTAAAAGTTGTTCCAACTGACCTGGTTGAGCTTGCGAAGATTTTTGACAATGGGACTCCTCTGCACCTACCCAGGTGCTCACAACAGTGGATAAAAAAAACAAAGAATATAGGCGTTTATCCATAGATAGCCGCCCAACTTATCGGAAAGATGAGCATTATTTTTGAAAATCAATGATGACACATCTAGACATTTATAGTGCATCGGGTCACAATACAAGAGTGCCATGAATTATTGAGGGGGGTCTTATGACTAGGGGAACTACGTCCTTTATTACTTTTTTTATCTTTATCGGTTTAAATTCCATATTTTTTTTAGATACTGCATTTGCTTCAAGAGAAAGTAGATTAAACAAGAAAGCAAAAGATTGGTGCAAAAAAGAGCATCCCATTCCACCCAGCACATATTATAATGATCGAGTAAATCAAACCCTCACTCAGGCCCTTGCTCAAATTCAATCCTATTGTATTTCAAATTATGTCTACGATCATCTCAACTCTACAAATTTAGACTACTACAGATGGGCTGACGAAAATCGAGGTAGGAACGTGAATGCATTTTCCCAGGAATTCGACATAGAAAGCATTCGAGCTGCACAATATTCGTGTTCTTCAATTAGAGTTCCTCTTTATAATCCACAGGATCAAATAAACCAAATGCTTCGAGCAAACTTATTGAAACTGAGAGGCCAATGTGTACAAAACTACCTCAGGGAGCTAGCAGCAAATAGAAACTCCACTAATCGAAATCAAGCAAGTAATCGTGAAGAAAATCTACGAAGAAACCAGGCTAACAGCTACTCTGGAACAGCGTATTAGACGATTAACTCACCCGCAAGGCCGCTACTTTTAGCTTCTTGACTCTATCCCTCAACTCTGCCGCTTGTTCAAACTGCATGAGTTTTGCAGCATTTTTCATCTCTTTTTCCATAGTTTCGATCGTCTTTGGCAGTTTTTCTAAGGAGGTAAAAAACTCACCCGCAAGCTCTCGAACTTGCTCAACTTGAGAGATCTCATCAGTAAAATCAATGAGCTCAAAATGAGGCTCTGCCGCGCGCAATAAAGAGAGCGTCTGATCTTTTCCTGACGCAGAAATCGAAGCGCGCACTGCTTTTTTTATGCTCTGAGGGATAATTCCTTGTTCTTTATTATACTTTTCTTGAATATTTCTCCGGCGCTCGGTCTCAGCAATGGCCTTATTCATGCTCTCTGTTCTTTTGTCGGCATATAAAATCACGCGGCCTTCTATATTTCGAGCGGCTCGGCCCATCGTTTGAATGAGTGACCTTTCGCTTCTCAGAAAACCCTCTTTGTCGGCATCCAAAATAGCCACAAGCGAAACCTCTGGCAGATCTAAGCCTTCTCGCAATAAGTTAATCCCTACTAAAACATCAAAAGTCCCAAGCCGCAGGTCTCTTAAAATTTCAATCCGCTCTAAGGTCTCAATATCCGAGTGCAGGTATTTTACTTTTACTCCCTGCGAGAAATAATACTTGGACAATTCTTCGGCCAATTTTTTTGTCAACGTCGTCACCAAAACTCGTTCTTTTTTGTCTACTCTAATTTTTATTTCCTTCAATAGATCTTCAATTTGCCCTTGGGCGGGGCGAACGTCTATCCTAGGATCGACAAGTCCTGTAGGCCTGATCACTTGCTCAACTACTTCGCCACCCGTCAATGTCAATTCGTAAGGCCCCGGAGTCGCTGAGACATAAATTGTCCGAGAAAGTGATTTTTCCCACTCTTCAAAGTTAAGCGGACGATTGTCTAGTGCCGAGGGCATCCTAAACCCGTGCTCGACCAAAGTCATTTTTCGAGAGCGATCGCCACGGTACATTCCGCCAACCTGAGGGACGCTCACATGGCTTTCGTCTACAATCAGGAGCCATTTTTTTTTCGGAAAATACTCGAGCAATGTAGGAGGCGCCTCCCCTGATTTTCTCCCCGTCAAATGTCTTGAATAATTTTCAATGCCCTGGCAATACCCCAACTCTTCTAACATTTCTAAATCGAACAAAGTTCTCTGCGTTAAACGCTCAGCTTCCAGATTTTTTCCCAGTGATTTTAATTCCTGCAATCTTTCTCTCAATTCAACTCGAATCGTCTCTGTTGCTCTTTTTCTGTTCTCCGCCGTTGTCACATAATGACTGGCAGGATAGATCGTCACACGGGGGATTTTTGCAAGCCTCATCCCCCTGAGAGGATCCATTTCTGAAATGCTTTCGATCTCATCTCCAAAAAATTCAACACGCAAAGCACGATCTTCCTCATAGGCCGGAAAAATCTCGACAACATCACCACGCACCCGAAAAGTTCCGCGATGAAAATCCACATCATTGCGTTTGTATTGTATTTCTACAAGCTTCCGAAGCATGTGTTCTCGCTGGATGGCCTGACCTTCTTCTAAATAAAGCAATAAACCCTCGTAGGCCTCGGGCGACCCCAAGCCATAAATACAAGAAACAGAGGAAACAATCACAACATCATTGCGCTCGAGTAAAGAACGCGTGGCGGAGTGCCTGAGTTTATCGATCTCGTCGTTGATTTGAGCATCCTTTTCGATATATGTATCGCTCGAAGGGATGTAAGCTTCGGGCTGATAATAATCATAGTAGCTGACAAAATATTCCACTGCATTTTCAGGGAAAAACTCGCGAAACTCAGAAAAAAGCTGTGCTGCCAAAGTCTTATTGTGAGAAAGCACGAGAGTGGGCACTCCCATTTCAGCAATGACATTGGCCATGGTAAAAGTTTTCCCAGAACCTGTCACTCCCAATAACACTTGAGAAGTTTTTCCATCCTTCAAGCCCTGGATCAATTGCGCAATGGCCTGCGGTTGATCCCCAGTCGGCTGAAAGGGCGATTTGAGATTAAATTTTCGATTTGAAAATAACGGCATGACCTAGCAATATTCCCATGTAGTCCCCTGCGGGCCATCTTTGAGCAGCACTCCTTTTGACTCCAACTCTTTTCGAATCTGATCGGCTCGCACAAAGTCTTTACCTTTTCGTGCCGCATTTCTCTGTGCAATAAATTCTAAAACTTCGTCATCCAAAAGCCGAACTCCACTTTTTCGAGATCGCAACTTTTCAAGTTCTTTGAGCATTTCATGGGGGGGAGCTAACCCAAACCCTAAAACACCTCCAATGTCTTGTTCCATAATAGAAACCAGTGCTTGGGCACCAAGAACCATCGAAGGAGTTCCGGCTGCATGAGGTTCTCTCAAAATTCTATTAAATTCTCGAATGAGACTAAAAAGGGCGCCAACTGCTGCTGGGGTATTCAAATCACTGGCCAAGCTCTCGTCGATCTCCTCTTTTGTTTTTTCACAATCAGCAACAAAATTTCCCCACAGAGACTCGGCACGTTGGTCGGACAATAGGGTTTTTTGAGACATCAAGCCATTTGCCTTTTGCTTAGCCTCATAGATACGGTGCAATCCTGTGAGCGCTTGATCCAATGTTTCGTCACTAAAATCCACAACCGACCGATAATGAACTGATAAAAGCATGTAGCGCGTCAGCTCTCGGCCATAGTGCGAGAGCACTTCGCGCGCTGAAACAATATTGCCCAAACTTTTTGACATTTTTTCTTTCGACATCATCAATAAAGCATTGTGTAACCAATAGCGGACAAAGGGCGCTTTTTGAGAGGCAGACTCACTTTGCGCAACTTCGTTTTCGTGATGGGGAAAAATCAAATCTTCTCCTCCATGGTGCACGTCAATCTGGTCGCCAAGCCACCGGCTTGACATGGCCGAACACTCAATATGCCACCCCGGACGCCCTTTGCCCCATGGGCTCTCCCAAAAAGGCTCGCCCTCTTTTGCTGGTTTCCAGAGTGTAAAATCCATTGGATCCTTCTTTTTTTGGCTCACTTCGACTCTAGCTCCTGCTTGCAACTCGTTAATATTTTTTTGAGAAAGTTTGCCATAGCTAGAAAAACTTGAAATTGAAAAAAGAACCTCTCCGTCTAGAGCCACATAGGCATGGCCGTTGGCAATGATTTTTTGGATCATTGCAATGATCTCAGGCATGTGGGTAGTCACTGTAGTCTTGTGAGTGGGTGTCTCCATTCCAGAGAGTGCAAAATCTTTTTCGACCTCCAGCGTGTATTTTTTTGAAATCGCCTCTGCCGTTGTGTTTTCTTTCTGAGCGGATTCGATGATTCTGTCATCTACGTCAGTGTAATTTCGAACATAGGTGACTTCATATCCCACCCGCTTAAAATAGCGGAACAAAAGATCGGAGACTAAAGCCGTTCTTAAATTTCCAATATGGATAAAATTATAAACCGTAGGACCGCAAGAATAAAAAGTCAGTCGCCCTGGCACCAAGGTCACTAAAACCTCTTTCTTTCGTCCCAAAGAATTGGTGATTTTAACTTCTCTGATTTTTTTCATAATCCTGCTTGTTTCTTTAATATTTCAATACGCTCAATCACTTTATCTCTCCCCAAAAGAGGGAGGATTTTTTTGAGTTCAGGTCCATGCGTTTTTCCCGTGATCACTGCACGAATGGGCATAAAAAGCTCTTTTCCTTTCACTCCGGTCTCAGCTGCTATTTTTTTAGAAAGCTCTTCGATTTCACTTGTCGAAAAATCACCTGATTTTGATTTCAGTGTGCCAAGCAAACTCTCCACTATTTTTTGAGAAGCAGGCTGTTGCAAAAATTTTAGTCCCTCTTCGTCTAAAGTGGGAATGGTTTCAAAAAAAAGTCGCGCTGCTTGAGGCAACTCGTTCAAAAGGGTAACCTCACCCCTGACAGCATCAATGACTTGTTCAAACCACGTCGCATCTTTTATAAGTTTGTCTGGTATAAGTTCGTCTGAACTAAAAAACGGCTTAGCGCGCAGGGCCACCTCCTTGAGAGGCAGCATCCTTAGATAAAAAGAATTCATCCATTTGAGTTTAAGGGGATCAAAAACAGCTGGCGATTTTTGCAATCCCTCCAAATCAAAAGTGCGAATAAGTTCCTCTTGACTTAAGACTTCGGGGTGACCTGAGACAGGCTTAAAATCTTTGGGAGGCCACCATCCCAGCAATACCAAGAAATTGAGCAAAACCTCTGGCAAGTAACCTTGATTCAAATAATCCCGAACAGAGACATCTCCATTTCTTTTAGAGAGTTTTTGGTGATCCGCGCCTAAAACCATTGAAATATGGGCAAATCGAGGAGGCTCCCAGCCCAAGGCCTCATAGAGCATGAGTTGCCTTGTGGTATTAGAGAGATGATCTTCGCCACGGATCACATGAGAAAGCTTCATCAAATGATCATCCACCACACAACAAAAGTTGTAGACAGGCATCCCAATGCCTTCTGCAATTTCACTTTCGCTTTCAGAAGGAGTTCGAGTGATAAAGAAATCCCCCACCATTCCCACTTTAAACTCGATTCGACCCCTCACCTTGTCCTCTAAAACCATATCTAGATGGGGAACCTTAAACCGAAGTCCTGCCTTTTCTCCTTGAGAGAGCCGTTGCTTGGCCTCTTGTGCCGAGATCTTGGCACACGTTCCATCGTAGTGAGGAGATTTTCCGAGCTTCATTGCACTTTCTCTTTTTTGGGTCAAAAGTGCCTCTGGACAAAAACAGTAATAAACTTTGCCTTCTTGTAAAAGTTTTTTGGCTTGTTCTGCATAAAAGGGAAGTCGCTCAGATTGCCGATAGGGCGCGTAAGGACCGCCCTCATTGGGTCCTTCGTCAAAACGAAGCCCCAGAGCCTCAATATCCGAAAGCATCATGCGCTCATTTTCAGGTGTGCTTCGGGCTTGATCGGTGTCTTCGACTCTTAAAATCAGCTTGCCTTGATTTTTTTTGGCATAAAGCCAATTAAAAAGAAGCGTGCGAACTCCACCGACATGTAGAAATCCAGTTGGCGAAGGGGCAAATCTGACTCGGGTTTGTTTAGTTTCATTCACGGGGTTAAATTCTCACGCAATAGGCTTTAGAGCAAGCCTTTCTATATCCGGCATCCTGCCTATGGGACCCATCTCGCCACATCCCTGGGGCTCGGAACATCCTATTCTCCCAAGTCGTTTCAAAGAGAATATTTTTAAAAAATAGTTATAAAATGAGATTCAAATGCATGCACAAATAGTGCGCTGTTTAAGAGGTAAAAATCGTTTGAATTTCTTGTTCTACTTCTTCTTCTTTAGAACTTTTTGCCAACGAAATTTCTTTGACTAAAAGCTGTTTTGCTTGATTGAGCATATTGCGTTCGCCATAAGAGAGATCTTTGCTATGCCGAAGCAAAAATAAATTCCGAAGGACTTCTGCAATTTCATAGACCGATCCTGTTTTAATTTTTTCCATGTACTCTCGGTACCTGCGGTTCCAAGTCGTCTGGTCAATTTTAACGTCACGCTCTTTCAGGATTTTATAGACATCTCCGACTTCTTTGGGGCCAATAATCCCTCTTAAGCCAACAGAGAGGGCATTTTCCATCGGGACCATAATAGTTACTGTGTTGTTGTTGTCCACAACTTGGAGCACATAAAATCGTTTCTTTGTGCCCCCTATATCCTTTTCTTCAATTTTCTTAACAGTAGCCACCCCTCGGCCCGGATAAATAGCACTATCTCCTACTTTGAACATTTCCAAACAAACCTCCAAGGACCTAAGTAAATACATGAATTTAGCGAAGCGGTTGGCAAAGTAACATAATCTAATTTAAGAGTCAATGAATTTAATAAATACTCTTTGGTTTCACTGGGATAGGCATCACAGCCGCACTTCGCCTGGCGAAGCAGTAAGTCATTAAGCGACTTTTAGAGTAATTGTTAATCCGAGATTT